>CAXUIQ010000148.1:3698-8655 GCA_964250815.1 uncultured Acetobacteraceae bacterium | reverse complement strand
CCTCGTTGCCGCGGAGCTGGCGCAGCATCAGGTCCACGCCCTCCGGGCTGAGGTCGGAATGCGGGCTGCCGGCCTGCGCCACCCCGAGCCGGGCGTCGCTGCCGGCACCCTGCTGGCTGGCCAGGTTCGCGGCCAGCTTGTTGAAGCTCTCGGCGGCGCTGGTGGCATCCTTGTCCACGGCGAACCCGAACCGCCCGCCGATCTCGCGCAGCTTGGCGATGCGGTCGGCCAGCGGACCCGTCGTGAAAGCCCGGGTGTCTGAGAGCATATTGTCGAGCGTGGCGCCCCGGGCCTGCGCCTGCGTGCCCGCATCCGCGATCTGCTGGAACGCGGCCGAGGACTGGTGCCCTGCGTTTCCAGCGCGGCCTTCCGCTGCGGGCTCATGCCGACCACCACCGAGCCGTCACCGCCTGCGGTGCCAGCACCGACGCCACCCGTGCCGCCAGCGCCGACGGGAGCCGTCGTCCCGGCGTCCGGAGCGCCGCCGCTGCCCGGTGCGAGCGCGGCAGGAGCAGTTCCCTGCGGGACCTGCGAACCGCCTCCGGCGCCTGCGCTCGGACGCCCCGTGTAGCCCGGCGGCAGCAGCGAGCGCGGCGGGCCGCCCGTCGCCGGCTGCGGAGCCGCCGAAACGCCTGCGGCGTTTGCGGCTGCGCTCCCAGCGGGCCCCAGCAAGTCGCCCCGACCCTGCTGGATGAGCCGGTTTCCGAGCGGGGTCGCGGTCGGGTTGCCCTTCGCGTCCTGGCCCGTCACCTGGCCCGCTTGCTGGGCCCGGCTCGGGAACGTGTCCACCCCCGGCTGCGGCGGCACCACCAGCGCGCCGCCCCCGTCCGGGCCGGCCGGCTGCTGCACGCCGCCCCGGATGCTCAGCCCGTTGTCCACCGTCACCGGCGCGCCGTAGAGCTGCTGCCGCTGCGCACCCGCCGGCATGGCCGCGAGCTGCAGCGAGTTGAGCGCCGCGCGGAGCTTGCCCGCGTCGTCCGGCAGCTTGGTCAGCACCGCCGAGGCCTGGCTTTGCGGCACCAGCTTCGAGTCCACCGCGCGGTCCATGGCCGCCGCCACGCCGTCGTGCAGCTGGTCGTCCGGCAGCTGGAGCAGTCCCGGCAAGGTCGCGTTGAGCCAGTCGTTGTATTTCAGCCCCCTTGCCTGCTGGGACGTGCCGAGGGCTTCGCTGCTTTTGTAGGCGTCCTGCGCGGCCATGGCGGTGCGCGGGTCCTGCGAGATCAGGCCGTTCAGCTTGTTGACATCGAGCGACCCGTCCGGCCCGACCGCCTGCTGGTAGGCCTCGCCCACCGCCTGGTTGGCCTGGCTCTGGCGGATGGCGAACAGCTTGTTCGCCATGCCCAGCGTCTGCTCGGACGCGGCCATCGGGTCCACGGGCGCGATCGTCGGACGCCCGGCCTGCGCGAAGACGCTGGGATCGAACGGCATGCTCTAGGTGTTCCCGTCGCCGAAGCCGTTGCCCAGGTTGACCTGGGAGGCCGGCAGGCCCGCGCCGTTCAGGCTGTTCACCCCCTGCTGGCCGTTCAAGTACTGCTGCAGCATCTGCTGCTGCTGGTAGTTCTGGAAGGCGTTGCCCACGCCGTTGAACCCGCCCGCGATGGCGTTGCCGCCCGCGATGGTGCCGGCCGCAGCGCCCGAGGCCCCCGCCGTCAGGTAGTTGCCCGCCGCCGTCGCGGCCAGGGTGCCCTGCTGCCCGGTCTGCGCCGCCGCGTTCGCGCCCAAGGTGCCCAGCGCGAGCAGGCGGTTCTCCGAGTTGCTGCGGCCCGTCTGGTCGAACGCGCCGATGTTCTGGTCGTTGGCGAAGCGCTGCTGCGCCTGCCCGAACTGGCCCTGGCCCAGTTGGTACTGGTCCGTGTAGATGTTCTGGCCTTGCCCGAAGTTCTGGTTGTCCTTGCTCAGCTGGTCGGAGAACTGGGTCTGCAGCTGGTTGAACTGCTGCTGGTAGGTGTTGTCGGCGAGGCCCGTGGCGAAGGTCGCCGCCCCCTTGAGGGCAGCGCCGCTGACCCCCAGCCCGCGCGCCGCCGCCGAGTTCTGCGTGGCCTGGAGGCCCTGGCTGAGCGCGAACTGGTAGCCGGGCGTTTGCCGCAGCGTAGCCTCGTCCATTCGCCCGGGCACCACGGCGTTGTTCTGCATGCCGGGCACCTGGACCCCGCCCAGCGTGCCGTTCGGGTTGTCCCGGGCCATCATGCCGGTGTAGTCGGAGCCGTCGTAGTTGTAGAGGCCCAGGTTGTTCTGGAGCCACGGCTGCGCCGCCTGCCCGGTCTGCTGGTAGGGCAGGAGGTCGCCGCGCGTGGTGTCGTAGCGGCCCTGCACCAGGTCGGCCGACCTGTTGGCGCTGTCCGTCGCCATCTTGGCCGCGTCGCGCGTGGCCGCCGCCTGGATGGTCGCGCCGGCCACGGAGCCGGCCGCCTGGGCGATGCCGCTGGCCGCGCTGCCGATGCCGAACACGTCGAAGGCCAGCCCGGCTGCGGTCGCGCCATCAAGGCCAGTGCAGTGGATGCCGCGCATCAAGTCCTCCCCTCGCAAACGCAGCGGCAGGCCCGCGTGCCGCCCATGTCCTCCGGCGCCCCGACATCGAAGCCGAGCCGCGCGGCATGGCGCAGCGCCGCGCCAAGGCTCGCCTCGATGATCGTGGTCAGGCGCCCGTGCTGCGCGAGGCCGCCCGCCACCCAGGCGCGGCCCTGCCGGATGTAGGCGCGCTTGTGCAGCGCCAGCGCCGGCGTCGCGACCTGCCACGCATAGCCGCCGGTTGCGTCGAACACGGGCGAACCTTTCGGTTCGACCCCAGAGGCCAGTCGCGGAGCGACAGTCCGGGTTCGCCGGACCTGGCGGAGCACGCCGCCCATGGTCACCACCCCGTCGCGGTCGATCCCGCACCAGGTCAGCGTGCTGGCCTCGATGCAGCGTCCGAGCTGCGCCGCGCCCTGTCCGCCGGTGACGGCCTCCAACTTGGCGCGCTGCTCCGGCGCCATGCGCTCCAGCAGGAACGGCACCAGCGCCGGCGCCGCGGCGACGGTCAGCATGACCGGAGGCGGCACGCCGCGCCGCCTGCCCTCCAGCCCGGCGCCGAAGACGCGGCCCCAGTCCATGCCGGGATGGGCCATGTCAGAACGTCCACCCGCTGGCAAAGGCGTTGACCGCGCCGGCCACGCTCGACGACGCGCCGAGGGCGTCGCCCGGCCCGAGCACCAGGTTGGCCAGCTCCGGCGCCGTGCAGGCAGCGTTCGGCCCGATCGGCTGCGCGGAGATGATCGCAACCGCACTGCCGCCCGCGCGCGTGACGGTGACGGTGATCGTTGCCCCCGTGCTCGTCGCGTTGGTGAACACCGCGCGCTTGACGACAGCTTTCGTGCCCGGCGGCGCGGTGTAGAGCACGCCCGGCGCGGTGCCGAGGGCCACGCCGCCTTGCAGGACCGCGGGGGCAATCACGCGCAAATCGCCTTCGTCAGCCGCAAACGCAAGCGTGTCGAACCGCTGCGAAATCGCGAAGCGATTTGCGCGGGTTCGCCAGATTTCGGCGGTTTCGCTGACATCAGGCCGAGGCCTCGTAGACGCCTGACAGCACCAGCGTCGCGCCGGACACCGCCGGGTAGGTGCCGTCGTAGTTGGTGATCGAGAGCGTGGCGCCACTGGTCACCAGGACGCCCACCAGCATCTTGGCCGTGGCCGTGAACTCGCGCCCGGAGAGCGCGCAGTTGGCCGCCGCGGCGAACGGCAGCGTCACGTTCACCGTGCCCGCCCCGGTGCCGTTCGTCGTGATGGCGGTGCTCACGCTGATGAGCACGGTGCGCCCGAACTTCTTGTAGCGGACAGTCGCCGACGCCGTGGTCAGCGTGCCGCTTTGCGCCGCCACCGCCGCCGCGGCGCTGGTCCAGGCGCCCGCCATGCCGCCGGTGCCCGCCAGGTTGATGTCCGGCACGGAGGCCGCATACCCGAACGCGGCGCGGCCGTCCGAGGTCAGGGTGAGCGCCACCGTCGTGCTGTTGACCACGAACAGCAGCGGGTCCGTCGTGACTTGGCGCACCAGGCCGCCGCCGAACGATTGGTCGTAGCCGAACAGCGCGCCGTAGCCGCCGCTCTTGTTCGCGGCGAAGTAGGCCGGCGCGGTGGCCGTCGAGTTGACCTGCGCCGGCATCGTCGCGTCGTTGATCGGCGTCGTGTTGACGGCGAGGGTGTCCACGCCGAGGCCGCCCGCCACGGAGACGCCGGCCCCCAGCGTGACCTTGCCCGTGCCCAGGTTGACGGCGAAGGGCCGGGCCGCGGTGTAGGCTGCCGCCAGCGGCGACCCGCTGGCGGTCAGGAGGAGGTAGTAGCTCGCATTGTCGCAGTAGTGCGCGACGCCTACGGTCCCGTTCGAGAACCGCGCCCCGGCCGCGCCGAGCGAGTACAGCAGCAGGTCGTCGCCGACCGGCAGCTCGCCCTGGCTCTTCTGCAGCAGCGTGAGGGGCTTGCGCGACGCCATCGGCTGGCCTCTAAGCCCGCACGATCGGCTCTTGCGGGTCGAACTGCACGGCGGTGGCGCTCAAGGCCAGCCCGATCTGCTGGAAGGTCTGGCCGGGCGCCGCGGCAGGCGTCGCCGACCCCGTGCCCGCCGTCGTGCCCAGGAACACGAGGCCGGGCGCCTGGCCGGAGACCGCGGTGTTGATGCCGCTGAGGTAGACCGTGCCCGTGGCGCCCGACGCGATGGCTGCGAGCACGTATCCGTCCGCCTGCTTGCCCGTGGTGCTGCCGTCCGCGTTGCGGGCCGAGAACACGCCCGCGTTGCTCCAGATGTTCACCCAGCCGCCCGCCGCGATGGCCTCCGTCGCCGGGAGCTGCGCCACGTCCGGCCCCACGCCGCTGGGGAGCATGGTCACGTCCAGCGTGCCCGCGTTGTTGAGCGCCGGGATCGCGCCGGCCGAGGCGGCGCCGGCCGCCCCCTGGCGGCCGGCGCCGTCCGCGCGCTTGGCGCCGGCGG
>CAXUIQ010000148.1:0-3688 GCA_964250815.1 uncultured Acetobacteraceae bacterium | reverse complement strand
CAAGGTCGCGGTTCGTCGGCGAAGGGCTGGAGTTCGAAGGCGGCCATGATCTTGTCGTAGAACGTGCCGAGCCAGTCGCGCGCCGCCGCGGCCCGCCGCTCGGCAAGGTTCGCCCGTTCTTCGGCTTCGAGCGCGCGGGTCCTGAGCTGATCGCGCTCGGCCTCGCTCGCCAGCGCGCGGGCTTCCCAGTCGCGCGCCTGGGTCTGGGCCTCCGCCAGGGTCCTGTCGGCGCGGGCCGCGCCGTTGCGGGCGTCGTCCTCGACGCGCGGGGAGCGCGCCGGCCGTGGCGGGGCGGGCCGACACCTGGCGGCGGGCGACTTCCGAGAGCTTGGCGCCGGCGATGGCGAGGAAGCGCTGCAATGCCATGGGGCGGGACCCTTACTGACGCGTGATGGGGTAGAGCGGCTGCACCAACAGCGCCGTGGCGCTGGCGGCGACGCCGACCTGGTGCAGCACGCCGGACGCCGGCGGCGCCTGGGTGAGAGACCCGCCGGTGCCGGCGAACACCGGTTGGCCCGGCGTCCAGGCCCACGTCGGCTCGACCACCAGGCCCGCCTCCGCGGCCAGGACGGGCGCGCCCGGTGCCGCCGCCTGGGTGCTGACGCCGGCGAACTCGTAGGCCGGCTGCGACGGGAGCGAAGTCGCCGGCAAGCCTGCCGCGCCGGCTCCGCTTCCTCCGGGCTCCGCGTGCACCACGCCGCCCGCGCGTGCCCACTTGCGCGCCCGGGGCCGGGCCCCGCGGGGGGTGGCCGTGAAGGACACCTGCAGCCGGCCGGGCGCCGGGGCGGGCGGCTCGGCCACGTCGGACAGCAGCGCGAGCCAGGCGCCCATGTCGGCCTGCGCCGCCGCCTGCGGCAGGGTGGCCGGGATCGGCGCCGTGCCGCCCGTGCGGCTCAGCAGCGTGGTCAGCAGCGCCAGCCACTGGTCGGTGATCTGTCCGGTGTCCGGGTCGCAGATCGGCGCGCCCGCCTGCGGGAAGCCCTGCCCCAGGATGCCCATCACAGCGAAACCTCTTGGTTTGCGCGTCGAACCGAGAGGTTCGCCGGACTCAGCTGCGCGCCGCGCTCGTCTCGATCCAGGCGCCGGCCAGCACCGCCGGCACCGGAGCGTCCCAGCTCAGCTCGTAGACGCGGTTGCGCGCCAGCCCCAGGCGGCGGAACTGCAGGCTCGTGGCGGCGGCGCCTGCACTCCCCATGTCCGCCGTGACCGGCTGGCCCCATGTGGCGCCCGCGTCGTCGGACCAGCGCAGGGACAAGGGGGCGGGGCCGGCCGCCAGGCCCGTCTGCATGTCGGCCACGAAGCGGTGGTGGAACACGCGGTCCGCGTCCTCCACGATGTGCGGAAAGGCCCGCACCCGCCGGATCGGCAGGCCGTTGTCCGTCAGCGCCGCCGCTTCCAGCGCGTAAAGCGTGCCGTCGGCCCAGTCGCCGACCAGGTTGGCCCCGAAGGCATTCGCCTGGCAGGTGCCCCGGTGGCGGTGCAAGCCGGCGTCCCCGCCGAGACCCGGAGCCGCCGAAACGCCTCCGGCGTTTGCGGCTGGGTCTGCGGCTGAGCTGCTCGACCACTGGTGCCAGACCCCGGTCGAAAGGTCGTAGCACCAGGTTTGGTCGGAGGAGGGGAAAGTCAGCACGTAGACCGGGTGCCCGCCGATCTGGTAGGACCAGCCGACGGCGTCGTCGAGCCGGCCGCTGCCCTGCCACCGCGCTTCCAGGGCATGGTTCGACACCCGGGCCGCCTGGTAGCGCGACCCCTGCATGACGGTGGCGCGCCCGTCACGGTCCTGGCTCAGCCAGAACAGCGCGGCGTTGGGCTGGGCAAGGCTGAACGCCGCGGCGCAGCCGTGCTCGATGCCGCCCGACATGACCTGGAGCGGGAAGTCGGGCGCGCCGCTGGTCTGCCAGACCTCCGTCACGCGCTCGCCGAGCAGCCACAGCTCGCGCTCCACCACGGCGAGGCTGATCAGCCGGTCCTTGGCTGTCTTGGCGGCGATGTTGAGCGGGTTGAACGCCACCGCCACGTTGTTGCTGAGGTAGAACTGGTTGGTGCCCGGGCGGTTGAGCACGAAGAACCCGTCGAGGCAGGCCACGACATCGGCGCCATAGAACGCCGGGTCGAGGATCTCGGAGAACGCGCCGGAGGCCAGCACGACGTGGAAGCCTCGCGCGCTGCCGTCCACCACCACCAGGTCCACGCCGTTGTCGGCCATGCTGGCGCGGCCGGTCGCCGATGGCAGCACGCCCAGCGGGATCACGGTGGTGTTGGGGCCGAACTGGATCACCGAAGCGCCGACCACGCCGTAGACCTGGCCCGTGGTGGCGCGGTACATGCACCGCCAGGGCTGGGTTCCGTAGACGCCGAGCGCCCGCAGGCCCGGCGTGGGCTGGTGCACGGCAGGGGCCGGCTCGCCCTCGTTCGGCGGAACCACCTCGGGCAGGAGATTGATGCAGGTCTGCGCGGCGGCAAACAGGCTGCGGTTGCTGTAGGCCCCGCCCTGGAGTGGAACATACGAGGACACTAGCCGATGCACTCGCAGGTGAGCATCAGGTTGTAGACGGGCGTGCCGGTCACGCCGGTGTAGACGACGCTGTAGTTGAACGGCTGGCCGGCCAAGGCGCGCACGACGACCGCGCCGCCGGCGGCGCCCCCGCTGGCCGGGGCGAGCGGCAGGTCCTGGTCGATCGGGCCGACGCCGTCGTTGACGGTGAAGCGCGCGTTCAGGGTGCCGGCCGTCCCCGCCGTGCTCAGCCGCAGGTAGGCCGACAGGCGGTAGAGGCCGGTCGTGACGGGGGTGTAGAGGATCACGTTGCTGATCGCAGCGGTGACGCCCACCAGGTCCAGCCTGGCGATCCGGTTCGGGACGCCGGCGAAGTTGGCGTTCAGGTCGTCGTGCAGGACGAAGTCGCCAGGGGCCCAGACCTTCATAGGACGATGTCCGATCCGTCAAGCGGCGAGATGCCGACCCGGAAGCCTTGCGCCTGGTTGAACCCGGGGTCGCCGCCGACGCCCGCCAGGCCCGCCTGCCAGCCGGCTCCCCGTCCGCGCGTCCCGGGCAGGCCCCAGGGCAGCCGCAGGCCCGGGATCTGCGCGTTGGCGCGGCGGATCGTGTTGAGCGCGTCGAGCGCCAGCGCCGTGACCGCGGGGTCGGGCGGAAGCTGGTAGTAGGGCCGCAGCCGGACTGCCAGGTTGTAGGCCAGCGCCGCGTCGTATTCGGGCGGCAGGCCGGTGTCGCTGTCGAGCCCCGGCAGTGCGCCCATGCCGTCCTTGACGCTCAGGTGCAGCTCGTAGCTGGTGCTCCCGAGCGGCGTGACGGGATAGACGTAGAGGATGCCCAGCGGATAGGCCGTGTCCAGGAACACCGCGGCCGGCAGGCTGCGCAGCGACTTGATCGCGATGCGGTTCCAGTCCTCGCGGCTCTCGACCACCTCCAGCGGGAAGTCCACCGGATTGAGGCTGGCCGGGCGCAGCCGGTAGAACGCCGCCTCGATCCGGTCGGGCCGGGCGGCGTTGATCGCGCCCCCCGGCCCGATGGTGTAGCTGGCCGCCCCGGTCAGCGGCACGGCGATGTCGAGGAGGTGCGGCACGAGCCAGCGCTTGCGCGCCCATTGCGCCGCGATCTGCTGCAAGGTCGTGTAGGCGTCGGCCACGTCCTCGGCCGGGGAAACCTGGCCCAAGCCGATGGCGCCCGAAA
>CAXUIQ010000147.1:0-8659 GCA_964250815.1 uncultured Acetobacteraceae bacterium | reverse complement strand
TGCTCTACCTCGAAAGCCCCGGCAGCCACACCTTCGAGGTGCAGGACGTGCCCGCGCTGGCCCAGGCCGCCCATGCCCGCGGCGTCAAGGTGCTGATGGACAACACCTGGGGCATCAGCTTCTTCCAGCCGTTCCGGCACGGCGTGGACGTGTCGATCCAGGCGCTCACCAAGTACGTCGTCGGCCATTCGGACGTGCTGCTGGGCGGCGTGACCACGGCGCGCGACGAGGACTGGGAGCGGGTCCGCATGGCCGCCCTGGCGCTCGGCCAGTATGCCAGTCCCGACGACTGCTGGCTGGCGCTCCGCGGCGTACGCACCATGGGAGTGCGGATGCAGCACCAGATGCGGTCCGGCCTCGACGTCGCCGAGTGGTTCGCCGGGCGCCCGGAGGTGGCGGGGGTGCTGCACCCCGCCCTGCCCGGTGCCCCGGGCCATGAGCTGTGGAAGCGCGACTTCACCGGCGCGTGCAGCCTGTTCGGCGTGGTGTTCCGCCCGGAGTTCAGCACGGCCGCGGCCTGCGCCATGATCGACAGCCTGGAGCTGTTCGGCATCGGCGCAAGCTGGGGCGGCTTCGAGAGCCTGGTGCTGCCGACCACGGGCCACGTCGTGCGGACCGCCGGCGCCTGGGACTACGACGGCCCGCTGGCGCGGTTCCACATCGGGCTGGAGGACACCGGCGACCTGGTCGCCGACCTCGACCGCGGCCTCGCCGTGCTGCGGGCGCACCCCGGCTGATGCCCCTGCCATCGGCTGTGCTGGACGACATCCGGTTCGACGCCGCGGGCCTCGTGGCGGCGGTGGCGCAGCAGCACGACACGGGCGAGGTGCTGATGCTGGCCTGGATGAACCGCGACGCGGTGGCGGAAACGCTGGCGACCGGCCGCGTCTGCTACTGGAGCCGCAGCCGCGGCGCGTTGTGGCGCAAGGGCGAGACTTCCGGTCAGACGCAGCGCCTGATCGAGCTGCGGGTCGATTGCGACGGCGACTCGGTGCTGCTGCGGGTGGACCAGCACGGCGTCGCCTGCCACACCGGGCACCGGTCCTGCTTCTTCCGCGCGGCGCGGGACGGCGCGCTGGTCGAGACGGAGGCACCCTTGGTTGCGCCCGCCGACCTCTACGGCTGAACCGGCTCGGCCTGCACGACGGCGGCGGTCGGCAGCGGGCCATAAAGGTGCGGAAAGGCGTCCCGTCCGGGTCCGCTGGCTTCCCAACGCAGGTCGCCGAGCATCGCCGGGTCGATGTGCGGCAGGACCAGGCCGGACTGCTGGGCCTCCGCCCAAGCGTCCGCCGAGGCGACGTGCAGCAGGATCATCCATAGCTCCGTCCCGCCATGTTGCGCCGGCTCCGGCAGCCCCCTATGCAGTCCGGCATGGTTCCTGGCCCGCGATGCCGCTGATCTACCTTGTCGCCGGGGAAGCCAGCGGCGATGTGCTGGGCGCCCGCCTGATGGCCGCCATCCGCGCCCAGCGCCCCGGCGCCGAGTTCGCCGGCGTCGGCGGCCCCCGGATGGCCGAACAGGGCCTCGGCAGCCTGTATCCCCTGGCCGACCTCGCGGTGATGGGGATCGTCGAGGTGCTGCCCCGGGTGCGCCTGCTGCGCCGCCGCCTGCAAGAAACGCTCGCCGACATCGCATTGCGGAAGCCCGACGTGATCGTGACGATCGACAGCCCCGGCTTCACCCACCGCATCCTCGCCGCCGCGGCGAGGCTCGGCGTCCCGCGCGTGCACTACGTGGCGCCGCAGGTCTGGGCCTGGCGCGCGCACCGGGTGCGGCACTACCCGGGCCTGTGGGACAAGCTGCTGTGCCTGCTGCCGTTCGAGCCGGCCTGGTTCGCCCGGCACGGCCTTCCCGCCACCTTCGTCGGCCATCCCGTGCTGGAGTCCGGCGCCGGCCAGGGCGACGGCCTGCGGTTCCGCCAGGCGCACGGCTTGGCGGGGCAGCCGGTGCTGGTCCTGATGCCCGGCAGCCGCCGCTCGGAAGCGCCGCGCCTGCTCCCGGTGTTCGGCGCGACGCTGCAGCGCCTGATGCTGCACGAGCCGGCGCTGCGCCCGGTGCTCCCGGTGTCGCCTGCCGTTGCCGACGCGGTCCGCCGCGCCGCCGCAAGCTGGCCGATCCAGCCGCTGATCGTGACGGAGGTGGCCGACAAGCACGACGCCTACGCCGCAGCCTCGGCCGCGCTCACCAAGTCCGGCACCTCGACGCTGGAGCTGGCGCTGGCCGGGGTGCCGATGGCCGTCACCTACCGGGTGAACCCGATGTCCGCCGCCATGGCCCGGCGCATGATCCGCGTGCCCCATGTCGCGATGCTCAACCTGCTGGCCGGCCGCGCCGTGGTGCCGGAACTGCTGCAAGGGGACTGCACGGCCGAGACGCTGGGCCGCCACGCGCTCGACCTGCTGCGTGGCGCCGACGCGGCCAAGGCGCAGCGGGAGGCCTTCCCCGCCATCCTGGACAGCCTGCGCCCGCCCGAAGGCACGCCGTCAGAGGCCGCGGCCCGCGAGGTGCTGCACGTCATGGATCAGGCCGGACGCCAGCGCCCGGCGGCGTGACGCCTCCATGCTCTCCGCCACATCCAGCGCCGCCGACAGCGCCCGGCGCCCGGCGGCGGCGTCCACCACCACCGGCGCGCCATCAAGGCACGCGGCGACGAACGCCTCGTGCTCCGCCGCCATGGCGTCGCCCTCGATCCAGTTGACCTCTTCCCGCCGGTAGCCGCCGGTGCCGGGCAAGGGCATCCCGCGCTCCCGGCCGATCATCACCAGCTTGCGCGCCACGAAGTCCGCCGAAAGATACCCCTCCTGCGAGAACAGCCGCATCTTGCGCTCGGTCTTGAGCGAGATGCGGCTCGCGGTGATCGTGGCGACGCAGCCGTTCTCGAACCGCACTCGGGCGTTGGCGATGTCCTCGTGCGGGCTGGACACCGCGGCGCCCACCGCGTCCACGCTGCTGATCGGGCTGTCCACCAGGGCGAGCACCAGGTCGAGGTCGTGGATCATCAGGTCGAGGATCACCGACACGTCCGTGCCGCGCGGCTTGAACGGGGCAATCCGCGCCGCCTCGATGTACAAGGGCCGGGCGATCCGGGCGGAGATGGCGCGGTGCTCCGCCGAATAGCGCAGCAGGTGCCCGACCTGCAGGACCAGCCGCCGATCCCTGCCCTGCACCATCAGAGCATCCGCCTGCGCCAGCGTCTCGGCGATCGGCTTCTCGATCAGCACGTGCCGCCCGGCGTGCAACGCCTGCGTTGCCAACTCGAAGTGCGCCTCGGCCGGGGCCGCCACGATCACCGCGTCGCAGGCCGACAGCAGCTCGGCCCACGGCATCGCCGGCGTCCCCCCGGCTTCCCGCCCGACCGCGGCGGCGCGGGCGTGGTCCGGGTCGAACAGGCCTGCCAGCACGGCGCGGGAGCTTTGCACGACCTTCAACGCATGGAACCGCCCGAAATGACCGGCGCCGGCGATGCCGATGCGCAATGGATGCTGGCTCATGCCCCGCTGTAGCAGCCCCGGCCCCGTGCGGCCAAGGCGCAGGCTTGCGTCCGCCAGGGGACCTCGGCATACCCGGGGCCTCCGCAGCCGAGGACCCGCGCCCGCCATGATGTACTTCAGCCGCCTCAAGATCGCGCTGATCCTCGGCGTCTGCATCCTGGGCGCGCTGCTTTGCCTGCCGAACCTGCTGCCGGCGCCGGCAAGCTGGCTGCCGTGGCAGCAGGTCCACCTGGGCCTCGATCTTCGCGGCGGCAGCTACCTGCTGCTGGAAGTCGATATGGCGGCCGTGGTGCGCGAGCGGCTGGACAGCATGGCGGACGGCGCGCGGACGGCGCTGCGCGGCAAGGTCACTGGCTTCCAGCCGCCGCAGGCGCAGCCGGCGCAGAACCGTGTCGTGATCCGCATCAGCCCCGGCCCGCAGCAGGACGAGGCCGTGCGCCTGCTGCGGGAGGCCGCGGCCTCCGCCGGACCGTCCGAGTACGACGTGGCCGCCCAGGACAACGAGGTCGCGCTGTCCCTGTCGCCCGCGGCCCTCCGCGACCGCGCCAACTCCGCCGTGCTGCAATCCATCGAGATCATCCGGCGCCGCATCGACGAGACCGGCGTGCTGGACCCGGTGATCACCCGGCAGGGCGCCGACCGCATCGTGGTGCAGCTGCCCGGCGTCGAGGACCCGAACCGCATCAAGGAGCTGCTCGGCCGCACCGCGCGCATGACCTTCCGCCTGCTGGACGAGACGGCGAACCTGGGCGCGGCGCCCCCGCCCGGAGTGGACTTCCTGCCGGTCGAGGGCCAGCCCAACGCCAAGGAGCCGGTGCGCCGCCGGGTCGAGGTGGACGGCGCGAACCTGACCGACGCGCGCCCGGGCCAGGACAGCCAGAACGGGCGCTGGGTGGTGAACTTCACCTTCGACAGCATCGGCGCCCGGCGCTTCGGCGACGTGACCAGCGCCAACGTCGGCCGCCGCTTCGCCATCGTGCTGGACGACAAGGTAATCAGCGCCCCGGTGATCCAAACGCCGATCACCGGCGGGCGCGGCCAGATCAGCGGCAACTTCAATGCCCGGAGCGCCCAGGACCTGGCGGTGCTGCTCCGCGCCGGCGCCCTCCCCGCCCCGCTCACGGTGGTCGAGGAACGGAGCGTCGGGCCGGAGCTTGGCGCCGACAGCATCCGCAACGGCGCCATCGCGCTGGCCGTCGGCTTCCTGCTGGTGGTCATCTACATGGCGGTGTTCTACGGGCTGTTCGGCTGGTTCGCCAACGTGGCGCTGCTGGTCAACCTGGTCTTGCAGATCGGGCTGCTGTCGCTGCTCGGGGCGACGCTCACCTTGCCCGGCATGGCGGGCATCCTGCTGACGCTGGGCGTCGCGGTGGATGCCAACATCCTGATCAACGAGCGGGTGCGGGAGGAAGTGCACAACGGGCGCACCCCGCTCAACGCGCTGGAAACGGGGTTCCGCCGCGCCTACGGCACCATTATCGACAGCAACGCGACCGCGTTCCTCGCGCACGTCATGCTGTTCGTGTTCGGCTCCGGCCCGGTGCGCGGCTTCGCCGTCACCATCACGGTCGGCATCGTCACCACGCTGTTCACGGCGACGCTGTTCGCCCGCATGCTGATGGTGCGCTGGTACGTGTCCACCAAGCCCGCCTTGCTGCCGGTGTAGCCCCGATGTTCATGCGCCCCTTGTTCCGCCTGGTTCCCGACCACACGACCATCAAGTTCATGCGCGGGCGCTACATCGGCCTCGCGACTTCGGCCGTGCTGTCGCTGCTTTCGGTCGGGCTGTTCATCTACCCGGGCCTGCACCTCGGCATCGACTTCCGCGGCGGCGTGGTGATGGAGGTCCGCACCCCCGGGCCGGCCGACTTCGGCAAAATCCGCGCGGCGCTCGCCACCGCGCAAATCCCGCAGGCCGGGCTGCAACGGTTCGGCGGGCCTGACCAGGTCATCGTCCGCATGGACCCGCAGGGCGACGAGAAGTCCACCCAGGCGACCGTCGCCCGCGTCCGCCAGGCGCTCGACGAGGCGCAGCCCGGCAGCCGCATCGTCCGCACCGACGCGGTCGGCGCCGCCGTGTCCTCCGAGCTGTTCCGCAACGGCATGTTGGCGCTCGGCATCAGCCTGCTGATGATCCTGGTCTATATCTGGTTCCGCTTCGAGTGGCAGTTCGCCGTGGGCGCGGTCGCGACCCTGATCCTCGACGTGACCAAGGCCATCGGCTTCCTGTGCGTGACCCGGATCGAGTTCGACCTGGTGATGGTGGCGGCGATCCTGACCGTGATCGGCTACTCCACCAACGACAAGGTCGTCGTGTACGACCGGATGCGGGAGAACCTGCGCAAGTACAAGGCCATGCCGCTCCGGCAACTGATCGACCTGTCGATCAACGAGACGCTGAACCGGACGCTCGGCACCTCGATGACGGTGTTCCTGGCGAGTCTGCCTTTGGCGCTGTTCGGCGGCGCGTCGCTGTCGGGGTTCGCGCTGATGATGCTGTTTGGGATTGTGGTGGGCACCTCGTCGTCGATCTTCATCGCGGCGCCGATCTTGCTGCTATTGGGGGAGAACAGGCTGCGGCGGGATGCGCAGGCGGTGCCGGTGACGGCGGGGCGGAAGGTTTAAGGTTTGATTCTTAGGCTGCCATTCCCCCGTCAGTAGCAGCGTATTGTATAGTCTCTCTCGTAATTGCTGATTGCTAAACCGGAAGATGATCGCGTCTAAGCTCCTAATGCTGGAGAAGTTTGACATGAGCCTTCAACAACGCATCGATGAACGTCGGCGCGAAATCAGGACAGATGGATACCCCGTATCCATCGGTGAATGGATGTCTCTTTACGAAGGCTCTGAACTGGACATCCACCCAGAGTTTCAGCGTTTTTTCAGGTGGAGCAACGCCCAAAAAACGGCGCTAATTGAGTCCATTCTGCTCGGCATCCCTATTCCGTCAATCTTTGTAAGCCAGCGTGTAGATGGTGTTTGGGACGTCATTGACGGCCTTCAGAGACTCTCAACCATCTTTCAGTTTGTTGGCATACTGAAAAGCGAGGATGGCGCTCTGGTTCCGCCACTCCATCTAGACTCGACAAAATATATTCCTGAACTAAAAGGTGTTACTTGGGATGGTAGCAATGGAGATTCATTACCTTCCGAAGCTCGGTTAATATTCAAGAGATCTAAAATCAACTCATCAATTATTCTTCGAGAGAGTGATGAAAATGCAAAATACGATTTATTTGAACGGCTAAACACCGGGGGAAGTCAAGCGTCAGACCAGGAAGTCAGAAATTGTTTATTAGTAATGCTTAACCCCCAAATGTTGAAGTGGATGAAGTTGCTCTCCGAGAACGCTGATTTTCAGGAGTGCGTTGCGCTTACCGACAGGACGCTCCTCGAAGCATACGACTTAGAGCTTGTTTTACGATTCTTGATCTTCTATCAGCTACCAATTGAGGAACTGTCATCAGTTGGTGACGTAGGAGTGTTTCTGACCGAAAGAATGCGCGTCATTGCCGCGGATGGAAGGTACAACACTGATCAGCATGAGGCGGTTTTCCGGAGAACGTTCGAACTCTTGAAGGAAAAGCTTTCTGATTCCTCGTTCAAACGCTTCAACGTCGAACGTGACAGATTTCAGGGTGGCTTTGCAGTGTCGCAGTTTGAAGCTGTTGCATGTGGAATAGGATACAACATTGCGATAGGTAATCAGCCGACCGACGTAGCTGCGAAGGTAGCCAGGCTCTGGACGACCCAGGCCTACACTGCATGGACTGGTTCTGGCATCACTGCAGCGAGACGGCTGCCGAAGCTTATACCTCTTGGGAGGCAATTGTTTGCGGATTGAGCGGCGATGCGCACCGCTGAGGAACTGACAGATAAGCTGAGTGAGGAACGCATATGGCGAGTGAAAGAGATCACAGCGGTCTCAAACTTGGCCAGTCGGCGCAATTTGCCCACGGTTGAGGTGGAGTTTTACTGTCGAGCCGGATCAGCTTTATTCTACGCTCACTGGGAAGGTTTTGTGAAAAGAGCCGCAGTCTGCTACCTGAAGTATGTGGCCTTTCAGAGAATCAAGATTAGCGAAATGTCAGATTTTGTTATGTGCCTTTACATGCAGCAAAGTCTGGGAGCGGGAGCAACACTTTCACGAGCGCAGCTTCTAAGAGTCAGTCATCAGTTACAATCTGATGGTGGGTTCCGCCCTAAGCTAAATTGGAAAAACATTGTAGAAACGGACTCTAACCTGTCCAGCAGTGTACTCAGGCGTATTATGGCTCAGCTTGGTCTTGATTACTCGCTGTTTGTCACAAAAGCAATGATGATCGATAGCATAATCGTGAAGCACCGTAATGCGATCGCACATGGAGAGAAGGGAGAGGTGGACCTCGACACGCTTCATGAAATCGGATCTCAAGTAATCGGACTAATAACATTGTTTCGTGATCTGATCGAAAATGCTGTGATCACCAAGGCCCACATGCGATAGTACGATATCCTTATATGGTCCGCCTCGCTTATGGTTTGTCCCGGTTCCCCGACCAAACCACCCGATACAACGCCACGATCTCCGCTTTGCTCGGCACCCGTGGGTTATTGGCCGGGCTGCCCGATGCCAAAGCCTGCTCCGCCATCACCTCCAGCCGCGCATCCCACGCCGCCTTGTCGATGCCGAACTCGCCGGGCGTCGGCACATCAAGATCGCGGTTCAATTGCGCGAGTCCATCCGCCAGCTTTTCCGCCGCGGTCTCGTCGGGATCGCCCGGCATCGCGAACCCGATGTGCCGAGCCGCAGTGGCATACCGCGCCTGCGCCGCCTCCAACCCGAACCGCGTGACCGCCGGCAGCAGCATCGCGTTGGACAACCCATGCGGCACGTGGAACGCCGCCCCAATCGGGCGCGACATGCCGTGCACAAGTGCCACCGAACTGTTGCAGAACGCGATCCCCGCCTGCATCGCGCCCAGCATCATCGCCTCCCGCGCCGGGGCATTGTCCGGCTCGGCATAGGCGGTCCGCAGGTTGGCGCCGATCAGCGCCATCGCTGCCAGCGCCTGCGTGTCCGAATACGGGTTCGCCCGGCGGGACACGTAGGCCTCCAGCGCGTGGGTCAGGCTGTCCACCCCGGTGTCGGCGGTGATCCGCTTCGGCACGGTGAAGGTCAGCTCGTA
>CAXUIQ010000146.1:0-8677 GCA_964250815.1 uncultured Acetobacteraceae bacterium | reverse complement strand
CGGCCATGCAGGGCCGGGTGGACCGCCTGCTGCGCGACTTCGCGTGGGATCGGATGGACCGCGTGTTCGCGGACGCCTTGGCCATGCCCACCCTGGCCGCGCCCGCCCGCTAAGCCCATGCCGATCCGCTGCCGACCGCTCGACGCCGCGACCGCGCCCGCTTGGGACGCCTTCGTGGATGCCATGCCGACCGGCACCTTCTTCCACCGCGCGGCCTGGGCGGAGGTGTTCGCCCGCGCCTTCGGCCACGCCCCGCACCACGCGCTGGCGGAGCGGGACGGCGCGGTGGTCGGCGTGCTGCCGCTCGTCCACGTCAAGTCCGTGCTGTTCGGCAACAGCCTGATGTCCAGCCCGTTCTGCGTGTACGGCGGCCCGCTCGCCGCCGATGCGGAGGCCGCCGCGGCGCTGGACGCCCCCGCCCCCGCGCGGATGCGGCGCGTGGGCGCCAAAGTGGCGGAATTCCGCTTCCTGCACCCGCTGCCGGCCGGTTGGCTGCCGGATGCCGAATGGCCCGCCCGGTCCGACCTGTATGCCACGTTCCGCAAGCCGATCGCGGCGGACGACGGCGCCAACATGAAGGCGATCCCCCGCAAGCAGCGCGCGGTGGTGCGCAAGGGGATCGAGCGCGGGCTGGTGTCCACCGTCTCCGAGGAGGTGGACGGGCTGCACGCGATCTACGCGGAAAGCGTCCGCAACCTGGGCACCCCCGTGTTCAGCCGCCGCTACTTCCGCATCCTGGCGGAAGCGTTCCGCGGGCGCATGGATGTCCTCACCGTGCTGGACGCGGGCCGACCGGTCAGCGCCGTGCTGAATTTCTACGACCGCGGCGAGGTGCTGCCCTACTACGGCGGCGGCACCGCGGCGGCGCGGACCGGCCACGCCAACGACTTCATGTATTGGGAGGTCATGCGCCGGGCGGCGGCGCGGGGTTGCCGATTGTTCGACTTCGGCCGCAGCAAGGCCGGCACCGGGGCGTTCGCCTTCAAGAAGAACTGGGGCTTCGACCCGGCGCCGCTGCACTACCGCTACCGCCTCGCCCCGGGCGCCGCCATCCCCGACCACAACCCGCTCAACCCCAAGTACCGCCTGTTCATCGCCGCCTGGAAGCGCCTGCCGGTGCCGGTCGCCAACCTGCTCGGCCCGCACATCGTCCGCGGTGTCGGCTGATGCGCAACCTCCTCTTTATCTCGCACCGCATCCCCTACCCGCCCGACAAGGGCGAGAAAATCCGCGGCCTCCACCTGCTGCGGCACCTGTCACGGTCTTTCCGCATCCACCTCGGCTGCCTGGTCGATGAACCCGGCGACATGCAGCACCTCCCGGCGGTGGGCGAATGGTGCGCGGAGGTTGCGGGCTTCCCCATCGACAGGCGGCGGCAGAAGCTCCGGGCGCTCGCGACCTTGCGCCCGGGCCGGCCCTTGATGCTCGACTACTACGGGCACCCGGGCCTGCATCGCTGGGTGCGGGACAGCATGGCCCGGCGGCACATGGACATCGTGTACATCTACTCCGTCGCCATGGCGCCCTACGCCGAAGGCGCGCGCCGTCCCGGCCTGATCCTTGACGCGCAGGACATCGACTCGGAGAAGTGGGCCGCCTACGCCCGTGACGCGCGGCTCCCCATGCGCGCGGTCTGGTCGCGGGAAGGCCGGACGCTGCTGGCCTACGAGCGCCGGGCCGCGATGCGCTGCGACGCCACGCTGTTCGTGTCGCAGCAAGAATGCGACCGCTTCGTCGGGCTGGCGCCGGAGACCGCGGGCCGCGTCCATGCGGTGGAGAACGGCGTGGACCTCCACCGCTTCTCGCCCGGGCAGGCGTTCGAGACGCCGTTCGAGACAGCCGGGCCGCATCTGGTGTTCACCGGCAACATGGACTACTGGCCCAATGCCGACGCGGTCCGCTGGTTCGCGGCCGAGGCGTTCCCGCTGCTCCGGCGGCATCACCCGACGGCCGAGTTCCACATCGTCGGCGCCAACCCCGGCCCGGCGGTGCTGCGGCTGGCGGGCCGGCCCGGCGTGCGCGTGACCGGGCGGGTGCCGGACGTGCGGCCCTACCTCGCCCACGCCGACGCCTGCGTGGCGCCGCTCCGCATCGCCCGGGGCATCCAGAACAAGGTGCTGGAAGCCATGGCGATGGGCTGCCCCGTCGTCGCCTCGCCCCAGGCGTTCGAGGGCGTGCGCGCCGCGGCGGGGCAGGATCTGCTGGTTGCCGACGGGGCCGAAGCGATGTGCGCGGGGATCGCGGAGGTGCTGGCCGGCGGGCATCCGGGCCTGGGCGCTGCGGCGCGGACGGCCATGCTGCGCTCCTACGCCTGGCCTCCCCGGCATGAGCGGCGTCACCCTTCCCGGCCTGCGTCCGGTGTTCGCCCCGGCAGCGGCCGGGCTATCGCTGGGCCTCCTCGCCTGGGTCCTGCTGTTCCTGCCGGAATGCGCGGCGGCGGTGGGGGTCTGGCGGGAGTCGGACACCTATGGGCACTGCTTCCTGATCCTCCCCATGGCGGCGTACCTCGCCTGGGACCGCCGGGCCGCCGTGGCCGGCCTGGTGCCCCGGCCCTTGCCCGCCCTGGCGCCGCTCGCCTTGCCGCTTGCGGCCGCCTGGTTCCTGGCCGAGCGGCTGGGCATCATGGAAGGGCGGCAACTGGCCGCCATCGCGGCGCTGGAGCTGCTGGCGCTCGCGGTGCTCGGCTGGCGCCTGTTCCGCGCGCTCAGGGCGCCGTTGCTGTTCGTGGTGTTCCTCGTGCCGTTCGGCGCCTTCGTTACCCCGGCGCTACAGCAGTTCACCGCGGGCTTCGTCGTCCGGGGGCTGAACGCCTTGGGGATCGCGAACTACGCCACCGACTTCACGATCGAGATTTCCGCGGGCGTGTTCTACGTGGCCGAAGCCTGCGCCGGCTTGCGCTTCCTGATCGCGGCCGTGGCCTTCGGCGTGTTCTACGCCCTGCTGAACTACCGCAGCCCGGGCCGCCGCCTGCTGTTCGTGGCCGCATCGGTCGTGGTGCCGGTCCTCGCCAACGGGGTCCGCGCGCTCGGCATCGTCGTGCTCGGCGCCATCCTCGGCAGCGCCAGCGCGGCGGCGGCCGACCACATCATCTACGGCTGGGTGTTCTTTTCCTTCGTCATGCTGCTGCTGGTCGCGGGCGGGATGCCGTTCCGCGAGGACGCGGCGGACCCGCCGCCCGGCCAGCCCGGCGCAATGCCCGCGGACACCCGGCCGGCTTGGGCCGCCGCCGCTGTCGTGCTCCTGTTGGCCACCGGCCCCACTGCCGCGATGCTGCTCGCGCGCCAGGCCACGCCGGCCCTGTTCACCGGGGCGTTGGCGTTCGCGGTTCCGCCGGGCTGCACGGTCGATCCAGGGCCGACGCCCGTGCTGCCGGCGCAGCGGGTCACCACCACCCTGTCCTGCGCAGGGCAGCCCTTGGTCGTGACCGCCGAGGCGTTCCCGCGCCGCTCCACCGCGAGCAGCCTGGTGCGGGAGCGTCGGCGCATCACCGGCGAGTTTTCCGCCGAGGACGCGACAACCGCCGCATTGCCAACGGCGCAGGCGGCGGGCAACTGGTCGCTGGTCCATACGGCCAGCCCGGCCCGCACCGTCGCGGTCGCAAGCTGGACCGGCGGCGCGCCGGCCCAGGACGGCATGGCCGGCCGCATCCGCCAGGCCCGCGACAGCCTGTTCGGCACCGCCTTTGCCCCGGTCCTGATCACCGCTGCGGTCGAGTCGCCCAAGCGGCTCACCCCTGCCGAGCAGCAGCGGGCCGACGCCCTGCTGAGCCGCTTCGTGGACGCGCAGACCGATTTGACCGCGCAGGTCGCGGCCGTGGCCCAGAGCGCGCAGCCGTAGGCGATGCGCGGCGGCGGCGCAGCGTCATCCGGGCGGCCCCGCCCCGTGCGCGTCATCCGGGCGCGTCGAGGATGGGCCGGACGAAATCCGCCAAGTCGCCGCCTGGGAAAAGATGGCCGGCGACGCCCGCCGCCGCCGCCGCGGCCATGTCGGTCGCCTGGTCGCCCACCAGCGCGCACCGCCCGGGGTCGAGTTCCCAGGCGCGCAGCAGGTCCAGGATCATGCCGGGTTCCGGCTTGCGCCAGGAACTGCTGCGCCGGTAGGCCGCCACCGTGGCCTCGGGGTGGAACGGGCAGTAGCGCACGTCGTCGATCGTGCCGCCGGCCAGCAGCGCCTCATCTTCCATCCAGCGGTGCAGGTCCTGCACCGCCGCCTCGTCGTACAGGCCGCGCGCCACGCCGGACTGGTTGGTGACGACGAAGACGTGCCAGCCGCGGGCGTGGGCCATGCGGATCGCCGCCTTGGCGCCGGGCATCCACTCGAAGCGGTCCCGCGTGCCGACCCAGCCATGGTCGATGTTGCACACGCCGTCCCGGTCGAGGAACAGCGCGGGCCGGGCCAGCCGCCGGGGCAGCTCGGACTGGGCGCGCAGGAGGTCGGGCGGGATGCCGATGTCGATGAACCAGCCCCCGCTTTCCGTGCCGCGCAGCAGGCCGTCGCGGGCCAGGCCCGGCAGCACGTCCCGCTCCAGCGAGCACACCTTGGTTGTTCGGTCCACGACCCGCCGGTCCAGCCGGTAGATGCCGCCGTTGATGAGGCCGGCGAAACCCGAAGGGTCGCGCAATTCGCTTCGCGAATTCGCTGTGCCGGGCGAACCGGCGGAACCGTCCCGGTCCGCGCCCGGCGCCGGGCGTTCCCGGAACGCCGTGACGCGGTCGCCCTCCACCTTGACCACGCCGTAGCGCGAGGCGTCCGCCAGGCGGCGCAGCGCCAGGCGGCCCAGTACCCCAGGCTCGGGGGCCAGCAACGGGGCCAGGTCGCAGTCGAACAGCGAGTCGCCGTTCAGCAGCAGGAAGCTGTCGTGCAGATGCTCCCGGGCGTGGTGCAGCGCGCCCCCGGTGCCGGCTTGCACCGGCTCCTCGCTGACGGCAAGCGTCATGGCCCGCGGCAGCCGCTCCCGCAGGTCCTGGAGACCCGCTTGCAGGACATCCGACAGGTGGCCGGCCAGCAGGAGCACGTCGGTGATGCCGTAGCGCGCCACCTCCCGCAGCAGCCACGCCAGGAACGGCCGGTCGCCGACGGTCAGCAGCGGCTTCGGGGTCGCCGCCGTGGCCGGACCGAGGCGGGTGCCGAGGCCGCCTGCCAGGATGGCGCATTGCCGGATCAAGACGCCGGCGGCGCCCTGCCGCTCAAACCACCACGGCCGTCTTGACGAGCCGCATCAGCAGGCCGGTGTAGAGGAGCATGGGCACCGACACGGCCAGCGCAAACAGGCCGATCGCCAGGGCGCGCCGCCCGAACGGCACGGTCTCCCCCAGGAACGACACGCCGCCCACGACCAGGAACCCCATCGTGCGCAAGTCCTCGACCGTGTGGAACGACTGGTCCATTTGCACGAGCAGCAGCGCCAGGCCGACCCCGGCGGCGAAGCCTGCCGCCAGCACGCCGGACACCAGCAGCACCCGCTTGGGCGCAACGGGGTTCTGCGGCACCTGTGGCGGGTCGATGACCTGCATCCTCACCTTGTCCCCGTCCGCCTCCGCGGCGCTTGAGATCCGCATCGATTCGCGACGGGCCAGCAGGTCGTCGTAGTTCCGGCGCAGCACCTCGTAGTCCCGGTTCACGTTGGCGAAGTCTGCTTGCAGTTGCGGCGCGCCCCGCGCGATCTCTTCCAGCCGGTCGCGTTCGCGGGTCGCGTCCTGGATTTGCCGTTGCAGGGAGGCGATCACCGCATCGTTCTCGATGTTGCGCACCTTGAGCTGCTCGAACACCGGGTTGGGCACCGAACGGCGCGGCCCGCTGCGCGGCGCGGTGCCGGGGTCGCTGCCTGCCCCGCTCGACCGCAGGGCCGCGACCAGGTTGCGCTGCGCCGCCACGTCTGGGCTTTGCTCGGTGTAGCGCAGCCGCAGCTCCTGCAGCGTGCGCTCGGCCTCGTGCAGGCGCGACGGGCCGCCGACGCCGCCGACGCCCTCCGCATCGGTCACGATGAGCTGCGGCGTGGCGGACAGCTCGTGCGCGAGCGACTCGCGCCGGGCAATCGCATCCAGCAACTGCCCTTGCAGCAGGCGGACGTTGCCCTGCTGCGCTTCCAGCCGCGACGCGCCGCCGTCGCCTGCCGGCAGGATGTCCACGTACTTGGCGCGGAACTCGGCCCGCTTGCGTTCGGCTTCCTGCAACTGGCGCTCGTACTGGGCGATCTGCGCTTGCAGGAACTTGCCGGCGTTTTCCAGGTCGTTCCGGTTGTTGCCGGTCTTGCTCTCGACAAAGGTCGTCAGCATCGTCCGCACCACGTCGAATGCGAGCTTCGGCGACGTGCTGCGGTAGGCGATGGTGAACAGGTTGCGCGTTTGTGGCGTGATCCGGATGTCGGCGGCGAGTTGCGCCACCAGCGACTCGCGGTCGGCAGCGCTTTTCAGGTCCAGCTCAAGGTCGGTCTTGGAGATCAGCTTCTCCAGGTTCGGCCGGCTCAGCAGCGTGCGCTGCAGCACATCGAGCTGGGCGGCCGAGGCGCTATCGACCGCGATGCCGCGCAGCAGCGGCGTGAGCACGACATCGGCATCGACATACAGCCGGGCGCTCGCCTCAAAGGTGTTCGGGATGGTGAACGTCACGGCCCAGCCGACCACGCAGACCAGCCAGGAGAAGAACACCGCCGGCCAACGATAGCGCCAAGCCGCCGAAACCTGCTTGCGCAGCAAGACCTGCAATGCGTGCATCGATGCGTGAACTCCAGGGCCTGGGCCGTCTGCGCCTTGGTTGGTTGCCGAGCCGCTCAGAACCAGCTTTGCGGGATGATCAGCGTGTCGCCCGGCAGCATCGCGACGTTCTGGTCGATGTCCCCGTCCCGCAGCAGGTCGCTCAGCCGGACCTTGAGGGTCTGCCGCGTCCCGCCCACGTCGCGCACGATCACCGAGCTGTTGCCCGCGGCGTAGCGGGTCAGGCCCTTGGTCTGGATCATCACGTCCAGCACCGTCATCTTGTCGCGGTACGGGATGGCCAGCGGCTCCGTTGCCTCCCCGATGACCCGGATCTGCCGGTCCAGGGGACCCACGAAGTTGCTGACGATCACCGAAACGTTCGGCTCCTTCACGTATTCTTTCAGCTTGGCCTCGATGTCCTTGGACAGCGCCGTGGGCGTCTTGCCGGCGGCGGCGATGTCGGGGATCAGCGGCAGCGAAATCCGCCCGTCGGGGCGCACGGCGAGGTTCGGCACGCTCAACTGCGGCGACTGATAGACGAACACGCTCAATTGGTCCCCGGGTCCGATCAGGTAGGGCGAACTCGCCGCCATTGCGGCGGCCGGCCGGCTGACGGACGCCGCAGGGGCGTGCTGGCAGCCCGTCAGCGCCGGCATGGCCCACGCCAGCGCCGCGGCCCAGCGCCAGCCCGTTCGCCTGTCATGGTCCACCATTATCGCCCCGTCTTCATCGCCGCGTCTTCGCCCTGATCCCACCGAGTCGCTAGACCAAACCCGCCCATGCCGCGCCGGTAGGCGCGGAAGGAGTTGAACCCCCGGCCTCTGCCATGTGATGGCAGCGCTCTGCCACTGAGCTACACGCCTGCACGCCCCGCCCGCAAAACATACCACCCCGCGCCGCAACCGGTAAAGCAGCGCCACGGCAACAGGCGTAGCAAAAGTCAGACTCGCGCCAGCATTTTGCCGGTGCGCGGCGATGACAGTGTGCCCAGCAACCCGTCCGCCAACGCCGTGCGCGCCTGGACGCCCAACGTGGCGCGCGCACGGTCAGGTGACCCGACCGACCGGGCGATGTCCCCCGTCCGAGCCGGTCCCCGGCGCATCACAGGCCGCCGCCCGCTCAACTCGCCGATGAGCAGCGCGATGTCACGCACCGACGTCTCGTGCCCCGTGCAGACGTTCAATACATGGGCGCCGGGATCCTGGTCCAGGTAGCCCATCGCCGCCACCAGGTGGGCCACGACGTCGCGCACGAACACGAAATCCCGGGTCTGCCGGCCATCGCCATGCAGCGTGATGGGCCGCCCCTGCGCAATCGCGTCGGCAAAGATGGAAATGACGCCGCTATAGGGTGAGGCCGGGTCCTGCCGCGGCCCATAGACGTTGAAGAACCGCAGGCCGGCCGAAGGCACGCCATGCACCAGGAACCCCACCCGCGCATGCAGCTCAGACCCCAGCTTGTCCGCGCCATAGGCGGTGCGCGGCGCCGGGGATGCATCCTCCTGAGCGACGCCCTCCAGGTTGCCATAGACCGCCGCCGACGAGGCATAAACCACCGGCAGGCCACCTGCCGCCCGCGCCGCATCCAGCACCGCGACCGTGGCCCCCTGGTTCACCTGGTGCGTGCCGATCCAGTCCTCGTTCGCCCGCGCAACCGAGGCGATGGCGGCCAGGTGGAAGCAGCCCGCCGCCCCCGCCAGCACGCGCCGGAGCACGGCCGGGTCGCGGGCATCGCCGCGCACCACCTCGCATTGCGGATCCAGGTTCTCGATGCGCCCCGTCGAGAAGTCGTCCAGCACGCGGACGCGGTGTCCCTGCGCCAACAGGGCGTCCGCCAAATGCGAGCCGATGAACCCGGCCCCGCCAGTGATAACGTAGGTCGTCATCTGAAGCTCCGGAGCCCCGCCGCCCCGGTCCGGGGGGCTCCGTCGGCACTCCCGGGTTTAGCGCGGTTTCGCGGCTGAGCCACATCCGTGCCGCGCC
>CAXUIQ010000145.1:0-8735 GCA_964250815.1 uncultured Acetobacteraceae bacterium | reverse complement strand
CCCGGGGCGGGGGGGGGGGCCTTGGGCGCTTTGGCCCGGGCCTTGGTGGTTGGGTACGTGCGGAGGTATTGGGCGTGGGTGGGGGGGGCGCCGCTGCTGGCCGCGGGCCTGGGCTGGGGCGCGCAGATGGGCTGGCTGCGCGCGCTGCATGACGGGGACCGGGACGCCGCCGCCGCGTTCCAGGCCGCCGCCCGCAACCCGCCCCTGTACGAGCCGGGCCGCGCAATGCCGGAGGTGATGCGCCGCCACGGCCACCTGTCGCACTACCTGGCCTGGCTCAGCCGGCCCTCGCCGGAGCCGTATTGGAACGCCATCGCGCCCCGGGCGCGGCTCGCGGGCCACGCGCTCGACGTGCCGATGCTGCACGTGGGCGGGTGGTACGACCAGATGTTGACGGGCACGCTGGACTGCCACGCCGCAGCAATGCGCGGCCCGGCGGCGCAGCGCCTGCTGGTCGGCCCGTGGACGCACCAGCCCTGGGGCCGGATGGTGGGCGCGGTCGATTTCGGGCCATCCGCAAGCTCTCCCGTGGATACGGCGCAGGTGGCGTGGTTCGACCGCCACCTAAAGAACCGGGACACCGACACCGGGCCGGCGCTCACGCTGTTCGACCTGGGCGCCCGGGTGTGGCACGGGCTGCGCGAATGGCCGGAACTGTCGCCGATGGCACTGTACCTCGGCGGCGGGGGGCGGGCTGCTGCCACCACCACAGACGGCACGCTTTCTGGCGAACCCGGCCCGGCCGGCGCGGACCACCTCGTGCATGACCCCTGGCGCCCGGTGCCGACGCTCGGCGGCCACGCCGGCCAGCCCGGCGGCATGCAGGACCGCCGGACGGTCGATGACCGCGCGGATGTCGCCTGCTTCACCGCGCCGCCGCTCGACGCGCCGCTGTTCCTGTGCGGCCGGGTGACGGCGGAGCTATGGGTGGCGGCGGACCAGCCCTGCTTCGACCTGTCCGTCGTGCTGTCGATGGTGGCCCCGGACGGTCGGGCGTGGAACCTGACCCAGGGGCACCGCCGCACGTCCGCGTCCGGCCGCGTCCAGGTGGGCCTGCGCGCCACCTGCGCCACCGTGCCGGCCGGGCACGCGCTGCGCGTGTCGGTCGCCGGCGCCTGCTTCCCCGCCTACCCCGTCAACCCAGGCACCGGCGCCGGGCCGCACGAAACCCGGGCGGAGGACGAGCGCGTCATCACGCTCCGCATCGCCCACGGCGGTGCCACGCCATCGCACGTCAGCCTGCCGGCGGTGGCGTAGCCTGCGGCCCGGCCTGCATCCACTCGTCCAGGTCGAGCCGATGCACTTCTCCCAGCAGCGCCGCGAGGCGGGCGGCGGCGTGGTCGAGGAACTTTGCGCCGGCCTCGGCAGTGGCGGCGCTGGCGTCGCCCAGGGCGCCGGCCGGGTGCAGGTCCTGGGTTTCCCAGCCGAAGCCGACCGCGCCCTCCGGCACGAGCACCGAAAAGTCGTTCTCCCGCGCGATCCAGCGGGAGCGGAAGTCCTCCGCCTTCGCCATATCAACCCGCTCCGGCGCCAGGTGCAGCATCAACGAGGTCTCGACGAAGCCGCCGTGGATGCCGTGCCTTGCCTCCACCGGGTTGACCAAACCTTCCGGCTTGCCAAGGCGGCTCCATAGGCAGGCCACCGCGAACATGCCGGACGAGGCGCGCAGGCGGCGGCACACGATGTCGGCGACTTGCGGCTGCCCGCCGTGGCTGTTGAGCAGCACGAGCTTGCGCACCCCGGCGCGCGCCACGCTTTCGCCGATCTCGGCCCAGAGCGCGATCAGCGTCTTGGCGCTGGCGGTCAGCGTGCCGGGGAAACGGACGTGCTCCACCGAAAGGCCGACCGCCTGCATCGGCAGCACGAGCACCGGCAGTGAGTCGGGCAGCAGGGCCAGGGTCCGGGCCAGCACGCCCTCGTTGATGGTGCGGTCCACCGAGACGGGCAGGTGCGGCCCGTGCTGCTCGATGGCGGCGACCGGCAGGACGGCGACCGTGTCCCTCGGCAGGGAAGGGAAGGCGGTCCAGGGGAGGTCTTGCCAGTATCGGGTCGGAAGCATGGCCGGATGCTATGCGGGCTGAGGTGTGCTGGGAATAGGCTCGGACCCGGCCTGGCTACGCCTGCGGCGTCCGGCGCACGCCCAGCAGGCTGACCAGCCCGGCCGGACGCGCCAGCGACACCGCGACGATCAGGCCGCCGTAGATCATCAGATCGACCCCCTGTCCGCCGCCGCCCAGGTAGCTGCGCGACAGCTCGCTCACCGGGATCAGCACCGCGGCGCCCAGCAGCGGCCCCCACAGCGTGCCGACCCCGCCCAGCACCGCCGGCAGCGCGATCAGGATGCTGAGCTGCCCGGCCAGCACGCTGTCCGGGTCGATGTAGCCGACATACTGCGCATAGATCGCGCCGCCCACGCCGGTGAAGAAGCCGCTGATCGCCGCCGCCGCCATCTTGGACGGGAACACCCGGACGCCAAGCGAGCGCGCCGCCACCACGTCGTCCCGCATCGCGCGCCAGGAAAAGCCCCAGCGGCTGCCCTCGACGACCCAGGCGACGGCCCAGGTCGCGGCGGCAAACGCCAGCGTAACATAGTGGAACGGAAGCTTGCTGGTGCGGAACTGGAGGTTGAGCAGGCTCTCGCCATGGAACGGCACGAACACGCCGGTCGCCGCGCCCACCAGGTCCCAGTTGAGGAACAGCAGGTAGCCGATCTCCCCCACCACGACGGTGGCGATGGCGTAGTAGTGCCCGCTCAGCCGGAAGCACGGCCAGCCGACCAAGAGCGCGCACAGCCCGGCGGCCAGCCCGCCCGCGAACATGCCGAGCGTCGGCGGCACCCCCGCCTGCACGAACAGCAGCGTCGAGACGTACGCGCCGAGGCCGAAGTAGAGCGCATGGCCCAGCGAGATCTGGCCGCAGTAGCCGCCCAGGATGTTCCAAGCCTGGCTCAGCCCGGCGTACAGGATCGTGACGATGAGAAGGTTCTGCGCGTAGGCGTCGCGGATCGGCAGCGGCAGCACGGCGAGCGCCACCAGGACCACGGCGCCCAGCCGCAATTCCCGCCGCCGCCGGCGCAGGATGGCGTTGTCGGCCGGCCTCGCCGCGGCGGGCGCGGAGCCGTCCATCACAGCTTGCCGAACAGGCCGCGCGGCCGGACCATCAGCACAAGGAGATACACGGCGAACATGCCGACCTGCTTCAGAGAGGGTTCGAGCACGAGGGCGGTCAGCGCCTCGACCTCGCCGATGACGATGCCGGCCACCAGCGCGCCGAGGACCGAGCCGAAGCCGCCCAGCGCCACCGTCACGTAGGCGATGACGGCGAAGTTCGCGCCGACGCTGGGCGACACGTAGTAGAAGGCGATCAGCATGGCCCCTGCGACGCCGACGGTCGCCGCGCCCAGGCCCCAGCCGATGGCGAAGATGCGGTCGCGGTCGATGCCGATCAGCGCCACCGCGTCCCGGTCCTCCCGCGTCGCTTCCAGCGCCCGGCCGAACTCGGTGCGGCCCACCAGCAGCAGCCCGGTGAACGCCAGCAGGCACACGGCGCCGGCGGCCAGTTGCGGCAGCGGCACGTAGATGCCGGCAAGGCTCGCGGTCCTATTGCTGAGCCAGGTGCCGGACAGCGAGCGGAAGTCGCCGCCGAAGGCGAACTGCGCCGCGCCGCGGATGAAGATGGCAAGGCCGAAAGTGGCGAAGATCTGCACGGTGCCGCGGTTGAACTGAACGCTGAGCGCGCGGGCGATGATGCCGCGGTAGATCAGCACGCCCAGGCCGAACATCAGCGCGCAGACCAGCGGCAGTTGCAGCAAGGGATCGAGGCCCGCCACCCCGAAGATGACCACGGCCGCGTACATGGCGAGCATCAGCAACTCCCCATGCGCGAAGTTCACGACGTCCATCAGCCCGAAGATCAGCGACAGCCCGGCCGCCACCAGCGCGTAGATCAGCCCCATCAGCAATCCGCTGACGAGGGATTGCGCGACCAGCGCCAGCGTCACGCAGGCGTGCCGTAGCCGCCGCCGCCCGGCGTCTCGATCACGAAGGCGTCGCCGGGCCGCAGTTCCGCCTGGTCGGTGCCGGTCATCTCGTGCCGCGCGCCGTCGGCCCGCTCGACCCATTGCCGGCCCGGCGCCCCGGCCGCGCCGCCGCCCAGGCCGAACGGCGGCACGGTGCGGCGGGACGCGACGACCACGACGGTCATCGGTTCGAGGAAGCGGATGCGGCGCACGCTGCCGTCGCCGCCCCGTTGCGCGCCCGCGCCGCCGGAGCCGCGGCGGATGGCGAAGGTCTCCAGCCGCACGGGGTAGCGCAGCTCCAGCACCTCCGGGTCGGTCATGCGGGTGTTGGTCATGTGGGTCTGGATGGCGGACGCGCCGGGCCGGTCGGGGCTGGCGCCCATGCCGCCGCAGATGGTCTCGTAGTACTGCCGCGTCGCGTCGCCGAACAGCACGTTGTTCATGGTGGCCTGGCTGCACGCCAGCGTGCCGAGCGCGCCGAACAGGGCGTTGCAGGCGGCTTGGCTGACCTCCGTGTTGCCCGCGACCACGGCGGCGCCGGGTTCCGGGGACAGGAAGGTGCCGGGCGGCAGCACGATGCGGATCGGCTTCAGGCAGCCGTCGTTGAGCGGGATGTCCTCGCCCACCAGGCAGCGGAACACGTAGAGCACCACGGCACGGACCACGGCCGGGGGCGCGTTGAAGTTGCCGGCGCTCTGCGGCCCGGTGCCGGTGAAATCGACTGTCGCCGTGCGCGCCTCCGCATCCAGCGTCACCGCCACGCGCAAGGGTGTGCCGTCGTCCATGCGGTAGTCGAACACGCCGTTGCCCACCGAGGGGGCGATGCGGGCGATGGCCCGGCGCACGCCCTCCTCCGCATTGTCCATCACGTGGCGCATGTAGCCCTGCACGGTGTCCCAGCCGTATTGGTGCACGACGCGGGCCAGCTCCTGCACGCCGCGCTCGTTGGCGGCGACCTGCGCCTTGATGTCGGCCACGTTCACGTCTGGGCTGCGGGCCGGGTGGCGTGCGCCGCACAGCAGGGCGCGGAACTCGGTTTCCCGGAACGTGCCGGCGTCCACCAAGAGGAAATCGTCGATGACCACGCCCTCGTCGTCCAGCGTGCGGCTGTCGGGGGGCGTGCTGCCCGGCGTCGTGCCGCCGACGTCGGCGTGGTGGCCGCGGCTGCCCACGAAGAAGCGGATCGCCTGGCCTGCTTCGTCGAACACCGGGGTGATGACGGTGACATCCGGCAGGTGGGTGCCGCCGTTGAACGGGTTGTTGAGCGCCACGACGTCGCCGGGGCGTAGCTTGGACCCACGGCTGCGCAGCACGGTCCGCACGCTTTCGCCCATGGCGCCCAGGTGCACGGGGACGTGCGGCGCGTTGGCGACCAGGTTGCCCACCGCGTCGAAGATGGCGCAGGAGAAATCCAGCCGCTCCTTGATGTTCACGCTCTGCGACGTGTTCTGCAGCACGGCGCCGGTCTGCTCGGCGACGTTCATGAACAGGTTGTTGAACAGCTCCAGCAGCACGGGGTCGGGCCCAGGACGCGCTTGCGCGTCCGTCTTGGATCGGCTTCCGCTGTCCTGCGTGGCCCGGCTGGGCAGCGGCGCGGTGCGGCGGAGCAGCATGTGGTTGCGCCGCGTGACCTCGGCGGTCCAGCCGGGCTCGACCACGGTGGTGGCGTTGGCCTCCCGCACCAAGGCGGGACCGGGCAAGCGGTCGCCGGCATGAAGGGCCGCGCGGTCGAACACCGGGGCGCGGTGCTCGGCGGCGCCGCTCCACATGGGAACGTGGTCGATGGGGTCGGGGCCGCCGGCGTCCCGGGCGGCAAGCTGGGGTTCGTCCACGGTTTCGCCCGCGGCGGTCGCTTCCACGGCGACGGCTTCGGCGATCACCTCCCGGTCTGGCGTCGCGAAGCCGAAGCGGGCGCGGTGCGCGGCGGTGAAGGCGGCGAGGGTGCCGGGCAGGTCGGTCAAGGGCACCGGCAGCGCGGCCTCGGTCCCGGCGTAGCGGAGGTGGATGGAATGCTTGGCACGGGTCCGGCCGGGTTCCGCCCCTTGCTCCACCAACTCGGCGCGGGCGGCCTCGGCAAGCTCCTCGGCCATGGCGTGCAGGGCCGGCAGCGCGTCCTGCGTGAACGGCCGCTCGGCCGCCTGCTCGCGCAGCACGGTCTGGTCCGCGAGGCCCATTCCGTAGGCCGACAGCACGCCAGCGTAGGGGTGGATGAACACCGTCTCCATCCCCAGCTCGTCGGCCACCAGGCAGGCGTGCTGGCCGCCGGCGCCGCCGAAGCATTGCAGGGCGAAGCGGGTGGCGTCGTGGCCCTTCTGCACGCTGACCTGCTTGATCGCGTTGGCCATGTTGGCGACCGCGACACGGAGGAAGCCCTCCGCGACCTCGCGCGGGTCCTGCCGCGGCGTGCCGGTCGCGCGGGCCACCTCGTCGGCAAGGGCGGCGAACTGCGCCTGGACCGCCTCCGCGTCGAGCGGCGCGTCGGCCTCGGGTCCGAAGATCGGCGGGAAATGCCGGGGCTGGATCTTGCCCACGCACACGTTGGCGTCCGTCACCGTGAGCGGCCCGCCGCGGCGGTAGCACGCCGGGCCGGGGTTTGCCCCGGCGCTGTCGGGACCGACCCGGATGCGGGCGCCGTCGAAATGGAGGACCGAGCCGCCGCCGGCGGCCACGGTGTTGATCGCCATCATCGGCGCGCGCATCCGCACGCCGGCCACCTCCGTCTCGTACGCACGCTCGAACGCGCCGTCGTAGAGGGCGACGTCGGTGCTGGTGCCGCCCATGTCGAAGCCGATGATGCGTCGGAGGCCGGCCATCTCCGCGGTGCGCGCGGCGCCCACGATGCCGCCGGCGGGTCCGGACAGGATGGCGTCCTTGCCCTGGAACCGGTCGGCCTGGGCCAGCCCGCCGTTGCTCTGCATGAAATAGAGGCGCACGCCTTGAAGCTCGGACGCCACCTGCTCGACATAGCGGCGCAGGATCGGCGACAGGTAGGCATCGACCACCGTGGTGTCCCCACGGGGCACCAGCCGCAGCAGCGGGCTGACCTCGTGGCTGGCGGACACCTGGGCGAACCCGGCTTCCAGCGCCAAAGCCTTGAGGCGGCGCTCCATGTCCGGGTGCTTCCAGGCGTGGATCAGCGCGACGGCGCAGGCCGCGATCCCGTCGGCCCGGGCGGCGGCGAAGGCGGCACGGGCGGCGTCCTCGTCCAGCGCCTCGACCTCCTGGCCGTCGATGCCGACGCGGCCGGGCAGCTCGGCCACACGTTCGTACAGCAGGGTCGGCAGGGTCACGTGCAGGTCGAACAGCCGCGGCCGCGCCTGGTTGCCGATGCGCAGCAGGTCGCCGAAGCCGCGGTTCACGACAAGCAGGGTGCGCTCCCCCTTGCGCTCCAGCAGCGCGTTGGTGGCGACGGTCGTGCCCATCTTCACCTGATCGACCAGCCCCAGCGGGATCGGCTCGCCCGGCGGGACGCCCAGCACCGCCTTGATCCCGGCGATGGCGGCGTCGCGGTAGCGCCCGGGGTTCTCGCTCAGCAGCTTATGGGTGCTGAGGCCGCCGTCCGGCGCGCGCGCCACAAGGTCGGTGAAGGTGCCGCCGCGGTCGATCCAGAACTGCCATCCGCCGCGCGGCGGCGCAGGCGCGCTCATTGGGCCGCTCCCGGCGCCGTGGCGAGGCTTTGCAGCTCGCGCCCGGCCGTTTCCGGCAGCGTCAGCGCCGCCAGGATCACCAAGCCGTAGGCGCCCCCGGCGAACAGCCCGATCGCCTCGCCCAGCGGCATCGTGGCCGACGCCGCCCCGACCAGCGTGGGGAACAGCGCCGCGAACCCGCGTCCCGAGTTGTAGCAGAACCCCTGGCCGGAGCCGCGCAGCTCGGTCGGGAACAGCTCGGTGAACAGCGCGCCCATGCCGCTGAAGATGCCCGACGAGAAGAAGCCGAGCGGGAAGCCGAGGACCAGCATCAACCCGTTGGAAATGGCCAATTGAGTGTAGCCCAGCACGATCACCAACGACCCCACGGCGAACAGGAGGAAGGTCTTGCGCCGCCCCAAGGCGTCGTTCAGGTAGGCGCTGGTGACGTAGCCGCAGAACGAGCCGGCGATGATGACGCCAAGGTAGCTGCCAGAGCCGAGCACCGACAAGTGCCGCTCGGTGCGCAGGAACGTCGGCAGCCAAGTGGTGATGGCGTAGTAGCCGCCCTGCGCGCCGAGCGCCAAGAGGCAGCCGCGCAGCGTCACCGTGATGAACCGGGGCGAGAAGATCGCCCAGATCGACGGCCGTGCCGCGGCCTGCACGAACATCTCCGGCTCCGGCACCACGCGGCGGATGACGAACACGGCAAAGGCCGGCAGCAGGCCGATGAAGAACAGGACGCGCCACGCATAGTCCGGCGGCAGCACGGAAAGGGACGTCGTGGCGAGGATCGCCGCCACGCCCCATCCGACCGACCAGGAGCTTTGCACGACGCCCACCGCCTTGCCCCGGTGGCGCGCCGCGATCACCTCGCCCATCAGCACCGACCCGGCCGCCCATTCGCCGCCGAAGCCCAAGCCTTGCAGGCCGCGGGTGACAAGCAACTGCTCGAAGCTGCTGGTGAAGCCCGACAGGAAGGTGAACACCGCAAACCACGCGACGGTGATCTGCAGCGTCCGCACCCGCCCGACCCGGTCCGCCAGCAGCCCGGCCATCCAGCCGCCCAGCGCCGACAGGACCAGCGTCAC
>CAXUIQ010000144.1:0-8757 GCA_964250815.1 uncultured Acetobacteraceae bacterium | reverse complement strand
GGTTCCAGGGCAAGCTGGTGGGCAAGGCGGGGGCGGGCTTCACCTCGACTTCCGGCACCCATGGCGGCAACGAGAGCACGATCATCTCGCTCTACACGCCGATGGCGCACTTGGGCCTCATCATCGTGCCGCTCGGCTACGCGGACCCGGTGCTGTTCCGCGCCGGCACGCCGTATGGCGCATCGACCGTCTCGGGCCAAGCCAACAACCCGCCCACGGCGGACGACCTGGAGGTGGCGCGGTTCCAGGGCCGCCGGGTCACGCAGGTTGCCGCGGCGCTGAAGGCGGCGCAGATCACCCGAACCAAGAACTGAAAAGAGGCAATTCGATGGACCGCACCATGACCCGGACCCGCATGTCCGGCTCCGAAGCCTTCATCGCCGAGTGGGCGCCCCGCATGCTGAGCGTGCTGCGCATCGTGGCCGCGCTGCTGTTCCTGGAGCACGGCATGCAGAAGCTGTTCGGCTTCCCGCCCCCGAACCCGGCGGCTGGCGGCTCGCCCGCTCCCTTGTCGCTGCTCTGGGACGCCGCGATCCTGGAGTTCGCCGGCGGGCTGCTGCTGCTGCTCGGCCTGTTCACCCGGCCGGTGGCCTTCGTGCTATCGGGTGAGATGGCGTTCGCCTATTGGATGGCGCACGCGCCGCGCGGCCTGTTCCCGGCGCTCAACGGCGGCGACGCGGCGATCCTGTTCTGCTTCGTGTTCCTCTATCTGTTCGCGGCGGGCGGCGGGGCTTGGAGCGTTGACCAGTACCGGCAGCAGAGTCGCGACGACTACTGATCGGGAAACGCCGCGGCATCAGCATACGGCCTGCCCGCGCCACCCCGGCAGCTCCCCGCCAAGTTGCGCCGTGATCGCGTCCGCCTTGCGGCGCACGAGGTCGCCCAGCAGCGGGATGCGCCCGTCCGGGATGCGGGCCATGGGGCCGGACAGCGACACGGCCGCGACCGGCTCCGCCCCCTCGTTGAACACCAACGCGGCGACGCAACGCATGCCAATCGCGTGCTCCTCGTCGTCGATGGCGTAGCCGCGCGTGCGCGCCTGCGCCAGGTCGCTGCGCAGCGCCGGGGTGGTGGTGATCGTCTTGACCGTGATGCGGGCCATGCCTTGGCGGTGCAGCACCCGGGCCAGGTCGCCGTCCGGCATGGCGGAGAGCAGGGCCTTGCCGACGCCCGAGCAATGCAGCGGCACCCGGCCGCCCGGACGCGCAAAGGCGCGCATCATCTGGCGGCACTCGACCTGGGCCAGATAGACCGCCTCCGCCTGGTCCTCGACGGCGAGGTTCACCGTTTCCTCGCTTTCCTCCATCAAGGCCCGCATGTGCGGGCGGGCGGCGCCGACCAGGCTGCGGGTCTTCAGGAAGGCGTTGCCGGCGACGAAGGCCTGCACGCCGACCGACCAGAGCCGCCGCTCGGCGTCGAAATGCACGTAGCGTTCCTGCTCCAGGGTGGTAAGCAGCCGGTGCGCGGTGGAGGGCGACAGGCCGACCTGCTGCGCCACCTCGGTCAGCGTGATGCCTTCGTCGGCCGCGGCGAGCCGGTTGACGATGGCAAGCGCGCGCACGAGCGATTGCACCTGGTCCGACCGCTCCGAAGCGGGGCGCGGCAGGCGGGCCGGCTTGCCGGGTTGCGCGGAGGGGCGGATTGCCGGCACGGTTTCTCTCCTGACCGCCTCCCCTTAGCCATTTCGGCATGATTCCGCAATGCAATAAGTAGCTGTTTTCGCTCGGGGATTGCGGCTGGTTTCCGCACTGCGGGAACGTTGGCGAATCCTCTGGCTTATTTTGCCCGGCTTGGCGATGCTGCGTCCAACCAAAACCAATGGGACGGGAGCAGCAAATGGCCAAAATGAAAGCGATCGACGCCGCGGTGCGGGTGCTGGAGCGGGAAGGCATCAGCACCGCCTTCGGCGTGCCCGGCGCCGCCATCAACCCGCTCTACGCAGCCCTCAAGGCGCGCGGCACCATCCGCCACATCCTGGCCCGGCACGTGGAAGGCGCGTCGCACATGGCCGACGGCTACACCCGCGCCAAGCCCGGCAACATCGGCGTCTGCATCGGCACCTCCGGCCCGGCCGGCACGGACATGATCACCGGGCTGTACACGGCGCTGGCCGACAGCATCCCCATCCTGTGCATCACCGGCCAGGCGCCGCGCGCCAAGATGTACAAGGAGGACTTCCAGGCGGTCGATATCGAGACGATCAGCAAGGGCGTCACCAAGTGGTCCGTCTGCGTGCGGGAGCCGGCGCTGGTGCCCATGGTGTTCCAGCAGGCGTTCCACGTCATGCGCAGCGGGCGGCCCGGCCCGGTGCTGATCGACCTGCCGATCGACGTGCAGATGGCCGAGATCGAGTTCGACGACGACACCTACGAGCCGCTGCCGGTCCACAAGCCCGCTGCCTCCCGCCGCCAGGCGGAGCGCGCCATCGCCATGCTGAACGCCGCCGAGCGCCCGCTCCTCGTCGCCGGCGGCGGCATCATCAACGCGGATGCGAGCGGCCTGCTCGTCGAGTTCGCGGAACTGACCGGCGTGCCGGTGATCCCGACGCTGATGGGCTGGGGCACCATCCCGGACGACCATAGGCTCATGGCCGGCATGGTGGGCTTGCAGACCAGCCACCGCTACGGGAATGCCACGTTCCTGGAAAGCGACTTCGTGCTCGGCATCGGCAACCGCTGGGCCAACCGGCACACCGGGTCGGTGGAGGTGTACACCCGCGGCCGCAAGTTCGTGCACGTCGATATCGAGCCGACGCAGATCGGCCGGGTGTTCGGCCCGGACTTCGGCATCGTCTCGGACGCGAAGGCGGCGCTTGCAATCTTCATCGAGGTCGCGCGGGAGATGAAGGCGGCGGGCACCCTGCGGGACCGGACGGAATGGGCCGGCGCCTGCGCGCACCGCAAGGCCAACATGCTGCGGAAGTCGCATTTCGATACCGTGCCGCTGAAGCCGCAGCGGGTGTACGAGGAGATGAACCAGGTGTTCGGCCGCGACACCTGCTACGTCACCACCATCGGCCTGTCGCAGATCGCGGGCGCGCAGTTCCTCCGGGTGTACGAGCCGCGCAACTGGATCAACTGCGGCCAGGCCGGGCCGCTCGGCTGGACCTTGCCCGCGGCGCTGGGCGTGCGGGCCGCGGACCCGCACAAGCCCATCGTGGCGCTGTCGGGCGACTACGATTTCCAGTTCATGATCGAGGAGCTGGCGGTGGGCGCGCAGCACAAGCTGCCGTACCTGCACGTCGTGGTGAACAACTCCTACCTCGGGCTGATCCGCCAGGCGCAGCGCGGGTTCCAGATGGACTTCGAGGTCAGCCTCGCCTTCGACAACATCAACGTCGAGCCGGACGGGGACGCGCCGCGCGGCTACGGCGTGGACCACGTGGCCGTCGCGGAAGGCCTGGGCTGCAAGGCGATCCGGGTGAAAAGCCCCAACGAGTTCAGCGACGCCTTCGCCCGGGCGCATGCTTTGATGGCCGAGCACCAAGTGCCGGTGGTGCTGGAGTTCATCCTGGAGAAGGTCACGAACATCTCCATGGGCACCGAGGTCGATAGCGTCAACGAGTTTGAGGACATCCTGTGCCTTGACCCGTCGCTGTCGATCCGCAAAAGCCAGGACATGGGCAACCAAGATGCGGGCAACGCCGGGCCGCCGAAGGTGCTCGAACCCGCCGCGCGCTGACCTGCTTGGAGTGGACAGACAATGAGCAACATCGGCTTCATCGGCCTCGGCATCATGGGGCGGCCCATGGCGGGCCACCTGCTCGCCGGCGGGCACGCGGTGTTCGCCTTCAACCGGTCCCCGGTGAAGCAGGACCTGCTGGACCAGGGCGCCCGCGCCTGCGGCAGCCCGGCGGAGGTCGCGAAGGCATCGGACGTGATCATCACCATGGTGCCGGACACCCCGGACGTGGAGGCGGTGCTGTTCGGGGAGGGGGGCGTGTCCGGCGGCCTGTCGCCGGGCAAGACGGTGGTGGACATGAGCTCCATCTCGCCCATCGCCACCAAGGAGTTCGCCGCCCGCATCAACACGCTCGGCTGCGACTACCTGGACGCCCCGGTGTCCGGCGGCGAGGTGGGCGCCAAGGCGGCTTCCCTCACCATCATGGTGGGCGGGCCGGAGGCGGCCTTCGCCCGCGTCAAGCCGATCTTCGAGCTGATGGGCAAGAACGTGACGCTCATCGGCGGCAACGGCGACGGCCAGACCACCAAGGTCGCCAACCAGATCATCGTGGCGCTGACCATCGAGGCGGTCGCCGAGGGGCTGCTGTTCGCCTCCAAGGCCGGCGCCGACCCGGCGCGGGTGCGCCAGGCGCTGATGGGGGGCCTCGCCACCTCGCGCATCCTGGAAGTTCACGGGGAGCGCATGATCAAGCGCAGCTTCGACCCGGGCTTCCGCATCGAGCTGCACCAGAAGGATCTGAACCTGGCGCTCGACGGCGCCCGCGCGCTGGGGGTGAGCCTGCCCAACACCGCGGCCTGCCAGGAGCTGTTCAACGCGGCGGTGGCCGCGGGCGGCAAGGCCTGGGACCATTCGGGCCTGGTGCGTGTGCTGGAACGGCTGGCCTGCCACGAGGTCGGGGAGGTTTCGGACAAGCCCGCCTCCTAGCGGGCATGCGATGGCGCCGGTTGGCTTGGCCGCCCGGCATCGCCGCCGCCACGACGGCCCGCCCCGCTGCGTGGCTCGGGACTGGCCGGTGCTTGCAGCCATTCCGGACTAGGACAGGACAGGCTTTGCCGGGCATTATGGCCATGTCACCGCCTGCCTCGATTCGGCGCTCGGTGCTTCCGCAGCGTTCGAGAGCGGACCTGTGCCCGTCGAGATTGCAGGGCTGTGCCATGGTATTCAGTTCAGTAACGTTCCTATTCTACTTCTTGCCGTTGTTCTTGGCCCTGTATTTGCTATTTGCCAGGTTCAGAAGCCTTGTCATCGTGGTTGCAAGCGTGTTGTTCTATGCCTGGGGTGAACCCCGGTATGTCTTGCTGCTTGCTTTCGTGACTGTCCTGAATTGGGGTGTTGGCCTGGTTCTCCAGCGGCCGGGGCCTGGGCGTGTCGTCCTCGCGCTGGGGGTGGCCGCCAACCTCTCGCTTCTGGTCTGGTTCAAGTACCTGGGCTTCATCGTTTCCCAGGCCGACGGGCTGCTGCTGGCGGCCGGGCTTCCCGCCGTCGGCATCCCTGCCGTTTCGCTGCCGCTGGGGATCTCGTTCTTCACGTTCCAAGGGGTTTCCTACCTCATCGACATCCACCGCGGCGACATCAAGGCGCAACCGAGCCTCCTGAAGTTCGCGATGTACAAGACGATGTTCCCGCAGCTCATTGCCGGACCCATCGTCCGCTACCGCGACATCGCGGAGGAGATCGACGACCGCTCGGTCAGCTTCGCGCGGTGGCGCCGGGGCGTCGAGGTGTTCGTGGTCGGCTTGGCGCAGAAAGTCATCATCGCCAACACCGTGGCGCTGCCGGCAGACCAAATCTTCGGTCTTCCTGCCGCGCAGCTTGCGACGGCAGCCGCCTGGCTTGGCGCCGTTTGCTACATGATCCAGATAGTCTTCGATTTTTCCGGCTACACGAACATGGCGATCGGGCTGGGCCACCTGATGGGCTTCACCTTGCCGCGCAACTTCGACCGCCCCTACACGGCACAGTCCGTCACGGAATTCTGGAGGCGCTGGCACATCACCTTGTCCCGTTGGTTCCGGGACTACCTCTACATCCCGCTTGGCGGGAACCGGCGCGGCGGGGTGCAGACCTATGCCAACCTGTTGACGGTGTTCTTCCTGTGCGGGATCTGGCATGGCGCGAAGTGGACCTTCGTCGCGTGGGGTCTCTACCACGGGTTCTTCCTCGTCATCGAACGCGCGGCGTCGTCCTCCTGGCGGGTCTGGCGGCCGCTGCGCCATCTGTACCTGCTGTTGACTGTGCTGGTCGGATGGGTCTTGTTCCGGGCGGACAGTCTGCGCGAGGCCGTGACGATGCTCCAAGCGATGGCCGGCCTGGGCAGCGCCGTCCCCGGTGCGCCGCTGGCGTGGCGCTTCGCGAGCTCTTCGGTGGTCGCCGCCATGCTCGCCGCAGCGCTGCTGACCGCGGCGCCGCCCCTTGCCACCTGGCGGACGGCCGTGGCCCGGATCGTCCCGGCGGCCATCCGGCGTCCAGGTGCGTTCCGAAGCCTGCCTGGGACGGCATTGCTTGGCGTCGTCGAGCCTGCGGCCATCCTCTGCTTGTTTGTCCTCGCCGTGAGCGTCCTGTCCGCTGGGACCCACAACCCGTTCATCTATTTCCGCTTCTGATCATGCGCCTGCCGCCCGCATCGCCCGACCTTCGCCCGCAGGCCACGGCGCCGGCGGCGGCACCTGTTTGCCTGGAGGCGCGCCCCCCACGCCGCAAGCCGGGCGACGTGCTCCTGGTCGTCCTGTTCCTGGGCTTGCTTTTCCTGCCGATGGCAGCGGGCATGTCCGGCTTGCAGCTTGCGGCGGTGCCGGGGGAGAACCGCGCTCTGGCGCAGGTCCCGGCTTGGCCGCGGACGCTGGCCGAGTTCCGGACCTGGCCCGACCGTCTCAGCGCCTTCGCAAGCGACCGGTTCGGGCTGCGCGACGCGATGCTTTGGCTCGATGGCAACTTGCGCTACCACCTCTTCAGGGAGGCGGCGTCGGACCAGGTTTTCTTTGGCCGCCATGGTCGGATCTTCTTGGGCAGCCACGTCAAGGGCCACCCCTTCTCCTTGATCGAGAACATCTGCGGGCTGCAAACGACGCCTGCCCAAGTCAGCCAATCGGCCGCCGATGTCGCGGGCTTGCTGGACGACGCCGGCCGCCTCGTCCCGCACAGCCTGTACGTGTCGATCCCGACCGCTCCCGCCCTGTATCCGGAAGACCTGCCGCCCTGGCTTGCCCCGTCATGCCGGAACGCCCGGCCGGCCGCGGCGCGGGTCAAGGCCGCCCTCGCGGCCACGCGGCCTGACCTGGCAAACCGCATGGCGTATCCGGTCGAGACCATGCAGGCCCTGAAGGCGGTCGGCGAGCCGATCCCGCGGTCGAACTTCCATTGGCAGGACCTCGGGGCCAAGGCAGTCGCCGAAGCCGTCGCCGAACAGGGGCTGGGCCTGCCCAAGCGGCGCGACATCCCGCTCCGCACCATCACCGAACGGTCCGACCTGTCGCAGTTCCTGCCGGGACTGGACGCGTGGAACGCCGTGGGCGATCCCGACTACGCGCAGTCCGGCGTCGTCCCGTGCTACGGGGTGTCCTGCGCCCCTGGGTTGGAGCCGTTCGCTGCCGCCCTCACGGAGGTGACCCGTTTCCAGTGGCGCGAGGGCAGCGGACCCAGGCTGCTGCTCATCTCGGACTCGTTCGGCGTCCGGGCAGCGCGCTACCTCGGCGAGTATTTCGCGGAGGTGGTCCATGTCAACGTGAACTTCGCTTCGCTGACGCCCGGGCAAGGGCGCCAACTGCGGTCGAGGCTTTTCGACATCGCGAAGCCGGATGCGGTGGTCTTCCTGTTCCACGATGGCAGCCTCGGCAGTGCAGGGGCGATCCGTGCGGAGCTGTTCGGCGGGCCGGCCGCTGTCCCGCATTGACCGCCGGACGAGCCGCGGCCCCGGCCATGGCGGGACGCCCGGCGGCTTCGGACGGCAGGACTTGACGCCGGGCGGCGGCATGGGGCTGATCCGGCCCGGTGCCGATGCGCCGCAGGCCGCGGACGCGAACGGGGGCAGGCGGGATTGATGGCACACGAGCAAGGCGTTTCGACCTGGCGGCAGGCCTTGGCCGAGGATTGGGAACAAACGCGGGCGCCCACCGATTGGATGGGCATCCCGGCCATGCACGACCACGTCGCCGAGCTGCACACCGGGCGCTCCCGCGCGGCCGGCGGCGACTGGGTCGATCATTCCCTGCATCGGCACCTCCACCCGCTGGCGGAGCGCCTGGCCGCCCGGGACGGCGCGCCCGGACGCCGGCTGTCCATGGTGTCCTTCGGCTGCGGCACCGGGCAGATCGAGCAGGCGGCACTGTCGCGCGGCTGGCCGGTCGGGCGGATCGTGTGCCGGGAGTACGACACGGCGCTGCTCGCCCGGGCGCGCGACAACCTCCGGGGCCTGTGCCCGGACCAGGAGTTCCAGCAGTTCGACTTCAACAGCCCCGAAGCCGTCGGATACGAGGCCTTCGACGTGGCGTTCTTCTGCCATTCCATGCACCACTGCACCGACATCGAGCGGTTCCTGCCGTTCCTCAACCGGGTGGTCGCCCCAGACGGGGTGATCCTGGGGCTGGACTACTTCGGCCCGTCCCGCCTGCAAGCGACCTATGAGACCAAGCGGCTGCTCGACGAGATCTTCGGGGCGTTCCCCGAGCACCTCCGGGTCAACCTGCTGACCCGCGAGGCCGAGCCGGCGCTCGTCATCGACACGGCGGCACAGGTGGCGCAGGCCGACCCGAGCGAAGCACCGCGCAGCGCCGACCTGCGCAGCCTGCTGTTCTCCTCCTTCCCGGTGCAGGAAGTGTCGCCGATGGGCGGCACGCTGCTGCGCGCGTTGCTGGCCCGCCGGGCGGGGAACTTCCGGAGCGCCGGCGACCACTGCATCCTGAAGCTGCTGATGGTCCTGGAGCGGGAGCTGATCCGGTCGGGCCGCCTGTCTTCGGACAACCTTTACTTCGTGCTGGGCCGAAGCGACCGGCTGGATCAGAGCATGACCGCGTCAGGTGGACCCACCTGATCGGTGAACATGCTCGCAAAAACAAAGGCTAGGGCGTGGCCAGTGCG
>CAXUIQ010000143.1:0-8761 GCA_964250815.1 uncultured Acetobacteraceae bacterium | reverse complement strand
CCCGTCCACGTCGCCCCGCGCGGATGCGGACGGCCCTCCGCCACACGCGAACGGGACAGAAATGGGGACATGGGCGGGTTTCCAGTTCCAGGTGGTGCACAAACCTGGCTGCCTTGACGCTTTGGGGCGCAAGAAAGTTCTTTGCCGCCGACCGGAAGCTCCATGCCTCGTGTGGATCAGCTTGCAGGCGCGGAGGAAGCCGCGCCGGCCTGCGGCGCGACGGCCAACGGCAGGAGGTTGCGATGCACAACGCGCGCCTCATCTGGTCCTGCAAGGGACCGGAGACCGCCATGGCCAGCCGCATCAGCATCCCGCCGCCCCTTGCCCGGCGTCGGACCGGCGCCAAGCTGCGCGCAGCCGGCCATGGGCGGGGCTGAGCCTTGCAGCGTCCGCCATCGGGCCGGGATGGAGACGGCGTGACCGACGCCACCGGCGCGGCGGCGCACGACCGGCGGGTCGCGCAGGACCTGGACCTGCTGCGCCTGCCGCCCCTGCCCTGGACCGACACCGCCGTCGGCCCGGACGGGGCGGCTGCATACGACGTCATCGTGGTCGGCGCAGGCATGTACGGCATCGCCGCGACGGCTGCCCTGGCCATGAAGGGCATCCGCAACGTCGTCATGCTGGACCGCGCACCAGAGGGCCAGGAAGGCCCCTGGATCACCTATGCCCGCATGGAAACCCTGCGCAGCCCCAAGCACCTGCCCGGCATCGCCCTCGGCATCCCGTCGCTCACCTACCGCGCCTGGCACGAAGCCCGGTTCGGCGCCGCGGACTGGGACGCATTGGTGAAGATCCCGAACGGCCGGTGGCAGGACTACCTGACCTGGGTGCGCGCCGTGCTGCGCCTGCCGCTGCGGAGCGGCGTCGCCGTGCGGCGCATCGTCCCCGGCGCCGGGCTGGTCGCCGTGGATGTCGCGGAGGCGGGCGTCGAACGAACGCTCCATGCGCGCCGCGTGGTGCTTGCCAACGGCCGGGCCGGCATGGGCTTCGCCGTGCCGGACTGGGTGGACCGCGGCTTGTGGCCGGACCGGGCGGCGCACACGGCGGAGGCCATCGACTTCGACGCGCTGCGCGGGCGCGCGGTGGCGGTGGTCGGCGCGGGTCCCTCCGCCTGGGACAATGCCGCCACGGCGCTGGAGCACGGGGCGCGCCGGGTCGATATGTACGTGCGCCGGCGGGAGCTGCCGCAGATCAACAAGGGCCGCGGCTCGGCGACGCCCGGCTTCTTCGAGGGCTGGGCCAGCCTGCCGCCCGTGGAGAAGTGGCGCATCCTCGCCTACCTGCACGACCTGCAAGCCCCGCCGCCGCACGAGACGGTGCTGCGCACGGTGCGGCACGCCGGGTTCCACATCCATCTCGGCACCGAACTGCGCGGCGCGGCGCGGTCGGACGGCGGCGTATGCCTCGCCCTGCCGGACGGCGGCGCCGTGCAGGCCGACTTCCTGATCCTGGGCACCGGGTTCGACATCGACCTGCGGCGGTCGCCGGAGCTGGCGCCTGTCGCCGGCGCCATCGCGACCTGGGAGGACCGCTACGCGCCGCCCGAAGGGCTTGAGCGCCCCGGCCTCGGCCGCTTTCCCTGGCTCGGCCATGGGTTCGAGCTGACCGAGCGCGTCCCCGGCGCGTGCCCCGGCCTCGGCCGCATCCATGCCTTCAACCATGCGGCCTTCGCCAGCCTCGGCGCCATCGCGTCGGACATCCCGGGCGCGTCCACCGGGGCGGAGCGCCTGGCCCACGCCATCACGGCGCACTTCTTCGCCGAGGACATTGCCCACGTCCGCCGGGCGCTGGAAGCGTTCGCCGAGCCGGAATTGCAGGACACGCCGTTCTTCGTGCCCGAACGCTTCCTGCCGGCCTGATCAGCGGGGCGGCACCCATTCCCGCCCCGGCACCGCGGCAAGCAGGGCCTGGGTGTAGGGGTGCCGCGGCGCGCCCAGCACGGCGGCGGCGTCGCCCTGCTCCACCACCCTGCCCTCGCGCATCACCGCGATCCGGTCGCAGACCTGCGCCGCCACCCGCAGGTCGTGGGTGATGAACACCACCGACAATCCCAGCCGGGCGCGCAGGCCGGCGAGCAGGCGGAGCACCTGCGCCTGCACGGACACGTCGAGCGCCGAAACCGCCTCGTCCGCCACCAGCACCTCCGGCCGCAAGGCCAGCGCCCGCGCCAGGCCGATGCGCTGGCGCTGGCCGCCGGAGAACTCGTGCGGGAAGCGGTCCATGGCATCCGGAGCCAAGCCCACCAGCGCGAACAGCTCCCGCACCCGGGCCATCGCCTCCGCCCGGACGACGCCGTGCAGCATCGGCCCCTGCGCCACCAGGTCGCCGGCCCGGCGGCGCGGGTTCAGGGACGCGAACGGGTCCTGGAACACCATCTGCACCCGCGCCGCCTGCCGCCGCATGTCCCGCCGGGACAGGCGCAGCAGGTCCGTGCCGTCGAGCCGGATGCTGCCGGCGTCCGGCTCCAGCAGGCGGACGATGCAGCGCGCCAGCGTCGATTTGCCGGACCCGCTTTCCCCCACGATGCCGAGCGTGCCGCCGCGGGGCAAGGCGAGGCTGACATCGGCCAGCGCCCGCGTGACCCGGCCGCGCCGGAACAGGCCGGGCCGGCCGTAGGTCTTGGACACGCCTTGCACCACCAACACCGGCGGCGCGTCGAGGAGCGGGACCGCGGCCACGGCGCGCGAGAGCGGCGGCACGGCGGCGATCAGGGCGCGGGTGCAAGGGTGCTGCGGACGTTGCAGGATGTCCGCCGCCGGCCCTTGCTCGACCACCCGCCCGGCCTGCATCACGGCGATGCCGTCCGCGATGTCGGCCACCACGCCGAAGTCATGGGTGATGAACAGCACCGCCATGCCGCGGCGGCGCTGCAAATCCCGGATCAGGGCGAGGATTTGCGCCTGCGTCGTCACGTCCAGCGCCGTGGTCGGCTCGTCGGCGATCAGCACCGCCGGCTCCAGCGCCAGCGCCATGGCGATCACCGCCCGCTGCCGCTGCCCGCCGGACAGCTCGTGCGGAAAGGCACGCGACGCGGAGGCCGGGTCGGGCAGCCGCACCTCGCCCAGCAGCGCCAGCACCCGGCGCCGGATGTCCGTCCGCGCCAGGTCCGTGTGCGCGGCGAACATCTCCCCAACCTGGTCGCCGATGCGGCGCAGCGGGTTCAGCGCCGTCATCGGGTCCTGGAAGACCATCGCGATCCGCGCGCCGCGCACCCGGCGCATCGCCGGCATTGGAAGGGCCAGAAGGTCCATGCCTGCCAACGCGATCCGCCCGGCCGTGACGCGCACGCCGGGCGGCAGCAGGCGCATGACGGCGCTGGCGGCCACCGACTTGCCGGACCCGCTCTCCCCCACCATGCACAGGATTTCGCCCGCGGCCAGGCTGAACGATACGTCCTGCAACGCGAAGGGCCGGTCCGCGCCCGCGGGCAGCGCCACGGAAAGGCCGCCGACCTCCAGGACGGCGCTCAACCGCGGCCCTGCAGCCGCGGGTTCAGCGCGTCGTTCAGCCCCTGCCCCACCAAGGACACCGCCAGCACGGTGACGAGGATGGCGACGCCGGGAATGGCCGAGACGTACCACTGCACCCGCAGCACGCCCTTGCCCGCCCCGATCAGGTTGCCCCAGGACGCGACGTTCGGGTCCGACAGGTTGAGGAAGGCCAGCGCGCTTTCCAGAAGGATCGAGGACGCCATCACCACCCCGGCATACACGATCACCGGCGGCAGCGCGTTGGGCAGGATTTCGCCCAAGATGATCCGGGCGTTGCCCATGCCGAGCGTGCGGCAGGACTGCACGAACTCGCGGCTGCGCAGCGTCAGGAACTCGGCCCGGGTCAGCCGCGCGGTCGCGGGCCAGGAGACGATGCCGATGGCCAGCGTCACCGTCGTGATTGCCGAGCCGAACACGGCGACCAGCACCAGCAGCAGCAGGAAGCCCGGCAGGGTCTGGAACGCCTCGGTGACGCGCATCAGGGCGTCGTCCACCCAGCCGCCGTAGTACCCCGCGGCCGCGCCCACCCCGATGCCGATGGCCAGCGACACCGCCGTGGCCACGCCGCCGATCAGCAGGCTGGTGCGCGCGCCGTGGAAGATCTGCGCGGCGATGTCCCGCCCGCTCGGGTCGGTGCCGAGCGGGAAGCGCGGGGCGCCGGGCCATTGCAGCGGACGCCCGGCCAGCCCCAGCGGGTCGCCCGGGAAGGCCAGCGGCGCCGCGAGCGCCACCCCCACGACCAGCGCCAGCAGCGCCAAGCCGATCACCGCCGCGGGGCTGCGGAGAAAGCGCCGGACCGCCCGCACCGCTTCTATCGCTCGCCGAGGATGCGCGGGTCGAGCCGGGCGTAAAGCACATCGACGGCGAAGTTCGCGGCGATCACCAGCAGCGCCGAAACGAACACGATGCCCAGCAGCGTGTTCAGGTCCCGCTGCACCACCGCCTCGTAGGCCAGCCGCCCCAGGCCCGGCAGGGCGAACACGCTTTCCACCACCACCGAGCCGCCCAGCAGGTTGCCGACCTGGAGGCCCAGGAGCGTCACCATGGGCAGCAGGGCGTTGCGCAGCGCGTGGCGGACCACCACCGCGGTCTCGCTCAGGCCCTTAGCCCGGGCGGTGCGGACGAAGTCCTGGTCCATCACCTCCAGCATGGCCGCCCGCATGATCCGGAGATAGGTGGCGAGGAAGATCAGGCTGAGCGTCGCGGTCGGCAGCAGCAGGTGCAGCGCCACGTCCAGCGCCCGGCGCGCGCCCGCGTAGCCCGCGCCGACCTCCTCCAGCCCGCCCGGCGGCAGCCAGCCCAGATGCACGGCGAACACCACGATCCCCATCAGGCCCAGCCAGAAGGACGGCGTCGCGTAGAAGACCAGCCCGGCCGTCGAGATCAGCGTGTCCGGCCAGCGGTTGATCCGCCGCGCCGCCAGCACGCCCAGCGCCACGCCGCCGGCAAAGGCGAAGCCGAGCGAGGAAGTCATCAAGAGCAGCGTCGCCGGCAGCCGCTCCGCGATCACGGTGGCCACGGGCTTGCCGTAGATGGCGGAGTACCCGAGGTCGAAGCGCAGCAGCCGCAGCAGGTAGCGCCCGAGCTGCACCGGCACGGTGGCGTCCAGCCCGTAGAAGCTGCGGAGCTGCGCCATCATGGCCGGGTCGCCGCCGCCCATCTGCGCCATCAAGGCATCCACCGTGTCGCCGGGGGCGAGTTGCAGCAGCAGGAACAGCCCGGCCAGGATGATCAGCAGCGTCGGCAGGCTGGCCAGCAGGCGCCGGCCGGCAAGGGCGAGGACGCGCATCCGGCCGAACGTTCAGGCAGGGGCAAGCCAGGCGTCGTGCCAGTCGCTCGACCCCCAGCGCGGCGTGTTGAGGCCGTTCTGCAGCCGCTTGGCCGCCGCGGTCTGGAACTCGCGCTCCGTCACCATCCAGATTGGCAGCTCCTCGTTGATCAGCTTGGTCCACTCGGCGTAGAGCGCGCGCCGCTTGGCCGGGTCAAGCTCGGCGGCGGCCTTGTCGGTCAACTCATCGACCGCTTCGGACTGCCAGCCCCATTGGTTGGTCCACGGCGCGCCCTTGGGGCTGCCGGCGCGGTACCAGACGCTGGTGGAAACCGCGGGGTCGCCGCGGTACTGGTGCCAGCCGGTGGCGAGGTCGAAGTTCCAGTCCCGGTACACCGCGGACAGCGCGCCCGCCGTGTCGAGGTTGACGATTTCCACCTTGATGCCCACCGCTCCCAACGATTGCTGCATGAACGTCGCGAGCAGCGGCACGTCCTCGCCGTTGTTGATCGGCACCAGGCGCAGCGCGAAGCGGGTGCCGCCGGCGCCGGGCTTGAACCCGGCCTCGTCCAGCAAGGCCGCCGCGCGCTTGCGGTCGAACGGGTAGGGCGGCGGATTGCCCGGGAAGAACGCCGTGGAGGAGGACGGGATCGGCCCCGACGCCGGCTTGCCCTGGCCGTAGAGGAAGTTCTCGATGAAGAACGGCACGTCGATGGCGTGGGCGATGGCCCGGCGCACCCGCACGTCCGCCAGCTCCTTGCGGCGGTGGTTGAATTCCAGCGTGTTGTTGAAGGCGTTGGCCTCCGACCCGCGGGTGGTGACGACGTAGTTCGGGTCGGCCTTGAGCCGGTCGAGGTCGGCGAGCGAGATGCCGTTGTAGCAGGTGACCTGGACCTGCCCGGTTTCCAGCGCCGCCGCGGCCGCGGCCCGGTCGGTGATGAAGCGCCAGACGATGCGGTCCACGTAGGGGAAGCCCTCGCGCCAATAGGCCGGGTTGCGGTCGGCGATGACGTACTGGCCGCGCTCGTACTGCACGAACCGGAACGGCCCGGTGCCGACCGGGGCGGTGTTGGCCGGGTTCTCCAAAACGTTCGTGCCCTCAAACACGTGGCGCGGCACGACGTAGCCAAGGTCGCACAAGGCGCGCAGCAGCAGGTCCTCCGGCATCGGCCGGCTGTAGCGGAACACGGCGGTATGCGGGTCCGGGGTGTCCACTGCGTCCAGGTACTGCTGCAACTGGGTGCCGTAGTTGAGGTACTTCTTCCACAGCTCGGTGGCGCTGTACTGCACGTCCGCCGCGGTGAACGGCTTGCCGTCGTGCCATTGCACGCCGTCCCGCAGGCGGAAAGTCACGGTCTTGCCGTCCGGCGCGGCCTCCCACCCCGTCGCCAGCACCGGCGCCGGCTTGCCCGCGGCGTCGAGATCGACCAGCGCCTCCACTATCTTGCTGGTGATGAGATAGACGCCGGTGGAGGCGCGCAGCGCCGGGTTGAGGATGCGCTGCTCGCTGCTGAGATGGGAGGTCAGCACGCCGCCCCGCTTGATCCCGGCCGGACCGGCGCTCCCTTGGGCCGCCGCGCGCCGGACGAAGGGAAGGCCGGCGATCCCAGGGGCCAGCCGCATCGCGGCGCGTCGTGTCAACGTCATCTGGTTGGCCTCGCATGAGAGTAAGGGCATGAGGGCGAAGCCGCCGACCTCGCGGGATCAGGCCTTGGCGGACGCCAGCGCCCGGACCTCGTCGCGCCAGTCGTGCCGTTCCTTGAAGCCCAGCACCTCGCGCGCCTTGCGGTTGCTCAGCGGCGCTTCCTGCCCGGCCAGCTCCCGCGTCACCAGCGTGCCCGGGCACCACCGCGCCAGGAACGCCGCCGTGGGCCCATCCGCCGTGATCGTGTCGTTGACGGCGTTGAACACCTGGAAGCCCAGCCCGTCCCGCTGCAAGCAGAGGTGCACGATCTCCGCGAGGTCGCGGGCGTCGATGTAGCTCCAGGCATTGCGCTTGCGCGACGGCGGGTCGGCGACGAAGCCGGGGAACTGCCCGTACTCGTGCGGCTCGATCACGTTGCCGATGCGGAGCGCGTAGATGTCGGCGCCGAAGCGGGCGGCGAAGGCGCGGGCCGTGCGCTCGTTCACCACCTTGGACAGGCCGTAGCTGTCCATGGGATCGGTGTCGTAATCCTCCTCCAGCGGAAAAGCGTGGAAGTCCTTGTCGCCTTCCGCAAAGCACACCCCGTAGGTCGTCTCGCTGGACGCGACCACCACCTTGCGGATGCCGAGTTTCATCGCGGCCTCGATGACGTTGTAGGTCCCCATCACGTTGACCCGGAACGTCTCGTTGTCGGGATGGATGAGGATGCGCGGGACGGCGGCGAAGTGGACCACCGCATCGACCGGGCCGGGAGCCTTGCCCGCATGGAGGCCGTCGCGGCCGAAGTGCGAGGTCATGGCGTTGAACACCTGGGCGCCGTCCGTGATGTCGCCGAGCAGGGTCGGGATGGCCGGGTGCGCGAAGGGCTGCAGGTCGAAGTTCAGCAGTTGGTAGCCCCGCTCGTGCAGGTAGGGCAGCGCATGCCGCCCGGCCTTGCCGGTGCCGCCGGTGAACAACACTCTCATCGCCATCGCTGGTTCCCCCGTTGCGCGCCGCTCCCATGGGGGCAGGCTCCGCCGGCACCCCTACCGCAAGCCGGGCGCCGGGTCGATGCCGCGTGGAGACAGGGGTGGATATGATCGGCCGCCGCGGCTTTGCCTGGCGCCTTGCCCGTCGCGCCGTCAGGGCCGCAGGCGGAGGCGAGGCTTCTGGCGGCCCGACCCGCCGGGGCGCAGGTTCCCGCTTGCGGCGCAGCCTCCGAAAGCTGCCAAGACCCGCAACATGCGCCAGAACCGGCGGCGACTGCGGGCGCGGCCGCCCATGAAGGCAAGCCGCACCCCTTACCTGAAGTCCCGGGTCGGTACTTTGATGCCGGACGGGCGGGCGTTCGAAGGATCGACGCCGCAGGCCGCATGGCCGTCCGGCCCGGCCCCGTCCCGCCCGGCCACGCTGCGCAGCAGGTCCGTCAAGTCCTCTAGCTGGTCGGTGATGACATGCACCACCTCGCCCTCGCGCTGCACCCGGCAGTGGCAGGCCAGCATGGCGGCCGACAGCACCAGCCGGCGCTGCGCAGCGTAGCGGTCGGGCCAGAGGATCAGGTTGGCGACGCCGGTTTCGTCCTCAATGGTGATGTACATGATGCCCTTGGCCGAGCCGGGCTTCTGCCGTACCAGCACGATCCCGGGCACCACCACGCGCCGGCCGTCGCGCACGTGCAGCAGGTCGGCGCAGGCCACCATGCCGCGCCGGCGCAGGTCCGCGCGCAGGAATGAAGTTGCCCCAGGTTGATTGAGTGTTGGAAGGCTTCGGTGGCTACGGCTTGGCTTCGGCCATTTCCGTTGCGGCTTCGGCCGTTGCGGCTGCTTCGTAGGCCATGGGCGAGCGGTAGCCCAGGCTGGAGTGGAGGCGGACGGG
>CAXUIQ010000142.1:3831-8765 GCA_964250815.1 uncultured Acetobacteraceae bacterium | reverse complement strand
GCTGCTGCCGGCGCCATTGGACTGCATCGGGATCGGGCCGGTCGTGCAGCCGGCAAGCAGCAACGCGGCGGTCAACGCAAGCGTCGGCATCATGTCCCCGCGGCGCCCTGCCCCGGCAAAGCCGCCCCTACCCCAGCCAATGCGGGTTCTGGGTCGTGCCGTCGAAGTGGGTCGAGACCTTGTATCGTTCGGTCTTCCCGTCCCGGGCCACCGCCTCGGTCTTGGCCAGCAGTTCCGCCCGCTGCTCCGGCGTGAACGGCTGGAAGCTGCGCACGGCGATCAGCGCCTGCTGCAGGATCGGCAGGCTGTCGATGCCGCAGACCTGCAAGCTGATCGGCAGGCTCATCGGGTAGTGCAGCATCTCCAGCGGCGAGGCGGCCTTGGACTCCAGGATGAACGGGTCGCCGAACGTCTTCATGCCGAGCACCCCGGCGCCGTGCGCCGTCGCCACCGGCAGCACGCCCTGCTCGAAGCTGTCGAAGTGCGCGTCCATGACGTTGAGCGGCATCTGCACGGTGTCGAAGCGGAAGCCGTGCTGGTCGGCGACCTCGAACATATGACGGTGGATCGCCGGGCTTTTGTGCCCGGTGAAGCCGATGTAGCGGATCTTGCCCTGCTCCCGGGCGCGCAGCGCCGCTTCCAGCGCGCCGCCTGGGGCGAACACGCGCTCCGGATCGTCCATGCGGATGATCTCGTGGAACTGCACCAGGTCGATGTGGTCGGTTTGCAGGCGCCTGAGCGACTCTTCGAGCTGGCTGGTGAAGGCCGTCGCGGTGCGCCCGTCGATCTTGGTCATCAGCAGCGTGCTGCCGCGCCGCCCGCCCGCAAGCGCCCGGCCCAGCCGGACTTCGCTCTCGCCCCCGTTGTAGTCCCAGCAGTTGTCGCAGAAGTTGACACCGGCATCGAGCGCCGCGTGCACGATCCCCACCGCCTCGTCCGCGCTGGGTCCGCCGGGCTTGGCGAGGTGGAAGCCGCCTAGGCCGATCAAGGAGACCCGCTCTCCCGTGCGGCCCAGCGGGCGGTATTTCATGTCGGGGTGCTCGGGGATCTTCGACGTGACCGGGCCGGTCGGCTTGATCTGTCCGCCTTGGGCGGTCTGTCCCATCACGTCCACCGGGGCGCCGACCGCCGCCGCGGCCACGCCCGCCACGGTCGCCCTCATCAGGTCGCGTCGTTCCATGATATTCTCCTCTCCTTGCCGATGACCCGCAGCGCCGCGCAGGCCGCGCCGTAGCCGTTGTCGATGTTCACCGTGACGACGCCGGGCGCGCAACTCGCGAGGATGGCATGGAGCGCCGCGTGCCCGCCCGCCGCGACGCCGTATCCGACCGAGGTCGGCACCGCGATGACGACGCCGCCGACCAGACCGCCCACCACGCTGGGCAGCGCCGCGTCCATGCCGGCGGCGACGATCACCACCCGCATCTCCTGCAGCTCCTCCACCCGGCGCAGCAGCCGCCACAGCCCGGCCACGCCGACATCGGCGATCAGCCGGGCGTCCTGCCCTTGGAAGCGCAGCGTCCGCACCGCTTCCCGCGCCACCGGCACGTCGGACGTGCCGGCGGTCAGCACCGCGACCTGCGCCGGGCCGGCAACGGGGGAAGGGTCGCCGGAATACGCGGTGCGGGACACCGGGTCGTAGTCCAGCGCCTCGCGCTTCGAGTCGGGAAGCGACGCATACCGCTCGGGGTCGAGCCGGGTCAGCAGCATGGGGTTGCGGGCGGCGCCGAGGATCGCCGCGATCTGCTCGGGCGACTTGCCGGCGCAGAACACCGCTTCCCCGAAGCCGAGGCGCTGCGTCCGCGCCTCGTCAAGCACAAATTCCGGCTCCGCCGTGGGCACGAACTCCGGTTCCCCCGTCATGCCGGCACCAGGAAGGCGCTGCCGTTGCGGTAGGCGGCGAAGCGCACCGGCGCCCGCAGCCCGGCAGCGTCGGCCAGGCGCTGCACCTCCGCCCGCAGGCCGTCCGCCCCGTCCACCGCCGCAAGCGCCGCCGGGTCCAACTCGATCACCACCCCATTCGCGCGCACCCGGCAACGCACGGTCCGCGGCGACAGCCGCGCGCCCACGAGCTTTTCCGCCTCGTGCACCATGGCGAGCACCAGTGCCTCGATGCGGATGCCGGTCTCGATCCGGCTCGACAGGCACGGCGCGGCGGGCAGTTCGGCCAACGCGCCCAGCCCGAGTTCGGCGGCGAGCGCGCGCACCGTGCGCTTGTCGATCCCCGCCTCCACGAACGGGTGGCGCACCACGTGCGCCCGCGCCGCCTCCAGCCCCGGGCGGTACTCGCCGAGGTCGTCCAGGTTGGTGCCGGACACGATCTGCCGCGACGTGCGCGCCGCCACCGCGCCGTATAGGCTGGTCTTGCAGAAGAAGCAGCGGTTGACGGGGTTGGCGCGGTAGGAAGGATCGGCGAACTCGCCCGCGTCGAACACGTCGAGCGTCCAGCCCTCCGCCGCCGCCAGGACACGGGTCCGCTCCGTCGCTTCGGGCGGCACGGCGGGGGAAGTCGCGTGGTGCATCGTGACGCCGCCGGGCCGGGCGCGATGCGCGGCGGTGGCGAGCGTCAGGCTGTCGATGCCGCCGCTCACCGCCACGGCGGCGGCGCCCATGCCCTCAAGCGCCGCGTATAGGCGATCAAGCGGCGTCATGCGGACCCTCGGTCCCCGTCGCGGCCCACGGCCAGCCGCTCGGCTTCTTGGCGCAGGCGCGTCCGGGCGGCGTGGGAGGCGACAGGGCGCAGGTGGTCGGCCTCCGCCTTGCCCGTCACCACGGCGGCGCCATTTTCGCCCGGGCGCTCCACCAGCTTCACCGTAGTTTCCCGGCCTTCGACCTCGATTGTGGCGAAGCGCCGGACCAGGGCGCGGCCCTCGACCATGTGGGTGCGCAGGCCGATGGTGGTGGTATCGCGGAAGCACGCCTCCACGGCGGCATCGAGCGCGTCCGGGGCAGCCAGAACTTGGACATGCACCGCCAAGCGCCCCTTCTTCCCGAACGCCGCCATTTGCAGCACGTCGTGCACCCCCGGCACGGCGCGCAGCCGCTCCAGTCCGGTTGCCAGGTCCTCGCCCGATTGGTCGTCCACCTCGAAACCGATCACCGCCAATTCCCGGTGGTGGCCCGGCGTTGCGTCCGCATGCCCTTCCTCGAACACAAGGGCGCGCAGGCAGTTGCTGAGGCCGGGCAGGCGGCGCGTGCCGAAGCCGTATCCGGAGCGGCGCAGCGTGGAGCGTGCCGAGACTGCGGTCCCGCAGCCGAGGTAGCGCAGGATCGCCGCACCCGTGGGCGTGACGCGCTCCCCGGCGATGCCGTCGTCGTGCACCGCAAACCCCTCCAGCAGCAGCGCGGTGGCCGGGGCGGGCACCGGCATCGTCCCGTGCGCGGTTTGGACGGTGCCGCTGCCGAGCGGCAGGGACGCCACGCTCCAGCGCGCCGGTCCCACGGCCTCGATCACGGCGGCGGCGGCCACGATGTCGGCAATGGAGTCGGCCGCGCCCACCTCGTGGAACGTGACCGCCTCGGCCGGGACGCCGTGCATCCGGCCCTCCGCCTCCGCCAGCACGGCGAAGATGCCGACGGCATGGGCGCGAACCGCCGGGGCGAGCGGGGAGGCTTCCAGCCGGGCGCGGATGTGGCGCCAATGGGCGTGAATGTGGCTATGGTCGTGCGGCGCATCGTCCACGACGAAGCGGCTGCCGGTCAGCGCGCCGTCCCCGTGCGGGACCAAGCGGCAACCGACCTGCGCCATGACCTCCGCCGCCGCGACGGCCGCCGCGCGATGCTCCGGAAAGGCGTCGAGCAGGCAGGCGACGAACATGTCGCCCGCCGCGCCGCCGAGCGGATGAAGGTGGATATGCCGCATGTGCCCCCGCAGTCAGCCTTCGCAACGCCACACCGGGCGAGCGGTTTGGTATCGACGGCTTCGAGCAGCCGGCAACCCCGCCCCTCACTCCGACAGGCGCGGCAGCGGCGTGCCACCCTTCGGCGACGGATAGCGCGCGGCGTTCAGTTCCATCGCACGTGGATCGCGCCGCGGCCCGGCGTCATCGGCCCGCGGCACGCATGGGTGCCAGGAAGGACCGCAGGTCCGGCACCTCAAGGTCCGGCGCCTCGGTCAGCAGCCGGGCCGAGCGCCCGTTGCGGCGGACCCAGACCGTGGAACAGCCGAGACGCCTTGCGGGCGCGATCTCCCCCGCGCCTTCCGCCACATGCGCGACGGCGCTTGGAAGCCCGCCGAGACGCCGGAGGGCTTCCTCGAAGATGGCGGGGTCCGGCTTGTAGCACCGGGTCTGCCCGGCCGTGACGACAACATCGAACGGCGCCTCAAGCTGCCGGGCGGTGGCGGCGAACAGGTCGTCGTCGATGTTCGAGATGACGGCGAGCCGGCAGCGCATCCCGAGCGCGCGCAACGCTTCCACGGTGTCGGGGAACGGCTGCCAATATGGGACCGAAGCCGCCAGCGCGTCCCGGTCCGCAGGCTCGACCGGAAAGCCGAAATGCCGCCCGAAGCCCTCGACGACCCCGGCCAGCACCGCCCGGTACGTCTTGTAAGGCGGCTGGCAGAGCGCCGCGTCGAGAGACTGGAAGAGCGCGATGATCTCGTTGTCCGACGGCGCAGCGCCGTGCCGGGCGAGCAGGGGGCGCAACGCCTCGATCGCGCCCGTTTCCCAATCGATCAGGGTGCCGTAGCAGTCAAAGGTGAGCGTGGTGATCGGGGCCGGGTCGAAGCGGGGCATGCCGGGCAGCCTCATGAAGTCCGAAGGTCCAGCATGATGCCGGACGGCCCATGCGGTCCAGCGGTTCCGCCCTTCTGGTCACTCCGACCGCGAGGAACGGCCCGCAACCCGCCGGAGCAGGCCGTGCATCCTACCGATGCCCGCCGAAATGGCCGCCGAAGCCGCCGTGCCCGAAGCCGCCGTGCCCGAAGCCGCCGT
>CAXUIQ010000142.1:0-3731 GCA_964250815.1 uncultured Acetobacteraceae bacterium | reverse complement strand
CCGAAGCCGCCGTGCCCGAAGCCGCCGTGCCCGAAGCCGCCGTAGCCCCGATACGCATAGCCGCGGTAGCCGTAGCCGCCGAACCCCCGATAACCATAGCCATAACCGAAGCGGCCGAAGCCGAACCCAAGGCCGAAGCGCACGGCGAACAGGTCGTCGTAGAAGAACGGGTAGCCGAAGCCGATCCCCGCATACACCGGATAGGCCGGATAGTAGGCGTAGAGCGGAACCGGCGGCGCGAGCGGCTGCACCAGGTTCTGCCGCGCCGTCATGCAGCGCAGGTAGGCGACGCCCGGCGGCAAGGCCTCGGCCGGGGGCGGGGCGACGCTGGCTTGGGCTGCCGTCTGGGCCGCCTTGACCTGTTCCTCGGTCGGCTGGCTCGGCGCGTCCGATGGCAGCGTGGCCACGGCGGACCGGCAAGCGGCGTCGTCCGCTTGGAATTCGGCCTGCGTCTTGGCCGGCCCCGGCACGGCAACCAGCGGGGCTTGCGGCGGCAGAGGCGGGGGCGGCGCCACGCACCCGGCCAGCACGCCCGTCAGCAGCAAAGCGCCCAACGCAACGGTCCTGCTCATGGCAATGTCTCCTTTATTGCACACAGATTCGCGCAGACGCCGCAGATGCAAGGCCGTGCTGCCTGCAACCGGAGGCCGGGCGCCGCGTCCCCCACTTGCCTCCCTTCGCCACAGGACCTCCGCCCATGCCGGCCACAGCGCAGATCATCTACCAGCCCTACGTCGCCGGGCCGCGCGGCGCCTTGAAGCCCGGCACGCCGGTGGCCTGCCGCACGCCCGAAGAAGGGTTGCGCCGGGCGGAGCGGGCGCTGGCCGGCGGCTCCATCCTGGGCGCGCGGGTCGTGCGGGTGTTCCACGACGAGGCCGCAGACGAGTTCGGCGCCCCGGAGTACCTCGGCGAGTTCGGCCAGGTGCCGGAGGAAGCGTCGTAAGCGCCGTCGCAGCCTACCGCCGCCAAGCCGCTTCGTAATCCTGGATGAACGACCGCAGCGCCGTGGGCGGACGCCCGAGGAGCCGCTCCAGGTCTGGCGCGACCTCCGCCGCCAAGCCCAGCCGGGCCACGGTGTAAACCCCCGTCATCACCAGGCCAAGCGCCACGGGCTGCCCCGCCTCGCGGACATGGCGCAGGAAGGCGGGGATGCCCGGGTTGCGGTAGGCGACGGGGCGGTCGAGCACGTCCGTCAACAGGGCCGCGACCTCGTCCAGGTCGAACGCCTGGCCTCCGGTCAGCGTGTAGGCGCGGCGCTCGTGCCCCGGCTCGGTCAGCACCCGCGCCGCCGCGTCCGCCACGTCGCGCACATCGACGAAGCTGGTGCGGCCCCGCCCGGCCGGCGCCCAGATCTCGCCGCGGCCGCGGATGTCGGCGCGGTGGACGGTTGCGAAGTTCTGCATGAAGTCGTTGGGCCGCAGGTGCGTCCAGGGGAGGCCCGACGCTTCCAGCAGCTTCTCGATGCCGTGGTGCGGCAGCAGCGGGTTGCCCGCGGCGCCCCGCACCGACAGGAACACCGCCTGCGTCACCCCAGCCTGCCGCATGGCCGCGACGAACGGGCCGAAGTCGCGCCGCGGTCGGGCGAGTCGCGGCGGACGCAGCAGGAACACGCGCCCGACCCCGCGCAGCGCCGCTTTGAAGGTCTCGGGATCGCCAAAGTCGAAGCGGACCCGCTCGGCCTCCCCGGCTCTGTCCACGCCGCGCGCCGGGTCACGGAGCGCCAGGCGCACCGGGGCACGCCCGGCCAGCCGGCTGGCCACCTCGCGTCCGACCAGGCCGCTGCCGCCCGTCACCAAAATCATGCTGTCTCCGCGCTCCCGCCTGGACGGCATATGGGACGGTGCGGCGGCGCGGGCGGGGCCGCACCGTCCCGCCCTTGCCCCGCGTCGTCAATCCTTCGCAAACATCGGCAAGGAAACAGCAGATACTTTGTTGTGGTTCAACAAAGCCGTGTCTAGCATGGGCGGTGGCCGTTGCGGTTTAACCCGTTCACGGCCCGGTCGAAGCAGTGCGGCGATACAGCCGCCGCAGCACAGGGGATTGGAAAAGCGATGCAGCATTCCCATCGGAACGGGGCAGGACGGCATTGGTGGGCGTGGCCGCTCGCGCTCGGCTGCGGGATGGCCTTGGCATCCCCCGCCGCGCAGGCAGCGACCGCGTGCAGCGTCGGCGCGATCGAGGCATTGGGGGTCTCCGGCATCACGGCCGTGTCCGCCACCGCGGTGCCCGCGTCCGGCGCGACGCCCGCCTACTGCGACGTGGTGGGCCAGCTCAACACCAGCGGCGGCGGCGCGCCGCCGGGTTCGGCCGGGTTCGAGCTGCAGCTCCCGGACAACTGGAACCAGAAGTTCCTGTTCTTCGGGGTCGGCGGCCTCGCCGGCGCGACCTACCCTGACTTCTCGGCCAACCCGGTGGACCGGCAGGCCGCGCTCGCCAAGGGTTACGCCACCGCGATCACCGACACGGGGCACCTGGCGGGCGGCACCGACGCGAGCTGGGCGCTGATCGCCCCCGGCCAGCCGGACGAGGCCAAGCTCGCCGACTACTACTTCCGCGCCACCCACCAGGTGACGGTCGCCGGCAAGCGCCTCGCCCGGCGCTTCTACGGGCAGAAGGTCGAGGCGGCGTATTTCGACGGCTGCTCCAACGGCGGGCGGCAGGCGCTGGTGGAGGCGACGCGGTTCCCGCGCGACTACAACGGCATCATCGCCGGCGACCCGTTCCTGGACATCCGCGCCATCCTCGGCGGGGCACGGCTCGCCAAGCAGCAGCTTTCGCCCGCGACCTACCTCCCGGCGACGCTGCTGCCCACGGTGGACGCTGCGGTCAACGCGAGCTGCGTCAAGACGGACGGCGTGGACGACGGGCTGATCCAGAACCCGGCCGCCTGCTCCTTCGACCCCTACAGCCTCGTCTGCAAGCCCGGCCAGAACGGCGACTGCCTCAGCGCCGGACAGGCCGACACGCTGAACGCCTACTTCACCGCGACCCGCAACCTCTTCGGCAGCCTGGTGTATCCCGGCTTCGCCGTGAGCAACCTGGCCACCAGCTCCACCGGGCCGCTTGCCGGCGGCGGCGCGGACGTGTGGACCACCGGCCTCGTGCCGCCCACGGACTTCAACGCGGCGGAGCCATGGGGCAACGCCGGCTTCAGCCCTTCCCCGGTCGGCTACCAGTTCAGCGACCACATCATCCAGAGCATCGTCACGCAGGACCCGGCCTTCAACATCCGCGACTACCCGATCTCGGCCGGTGGCACCATCGACGACGACACCCTGGCGACGTTCGACGCGCGGACCGGCGCGGGGGACGCATCGAACCCGGACGACTACGGCCGGTTCATCGGGCGCGGCGGCAAGCTGATCATCTACCACGGCTACAGCGACCCGGCGCTCACGCCGTTCCGCACGACCGGCCTGTACGACCAGCTCGCCGCCGCCCATGGCGGCTACCACGCGCTGCAATCCTCGGTGCGGCTGTTCATGGTGCCGGGCATGCAGCACTGCATCGGCGGCCCGGGGCCGAACGTGTTCGACACGCTGACCCCGCTCGACGCCTGGGTGCAGGAGGGCACGGCGCCCGGCAGCATCCCCGCCGCGCACTACGTCAACAACGACCCGGCCCAGCCGGTGGACCGCACCATGCCGCTCTGCCCCTACCCGACGCAGGCGACCTACGACGGTTCGGGGGACGTGAATGCCGCCGGGAGCTGGAGCTGCGCGCCCAACGAG
>CAXUIQ010000141.1:0-8856 GCA_964250815.1 uncultured Acetobacteraceae bacterium | reverse complement strand
GCCGCTGATGACATATCCCGCACAGTCGTAATCCCGGCGAACCGGCGCCTGTTCCTCGCCCGGCAATACGTCCCGCCAAAGGCGCATGGCGATGTGCTTGCCGGTCGCCAAATAGACTTGCCCATCCGGCCCCTTGGGCGAGTGGCTGCTGTCAACTTTGATCACGGTCGTGTCACCCATGTCGGCCTCCCCTAATTCGGTCAGCGAACGCCGTGCTGGAAGGCGAGTTGCAGGCGCGCCTGCCTGGCAAATCTCTCAACGCCGCCGCGTGTCGTGCAGAATGCCATCATCGCGCAGCCGCTGCATTTCCGCTTCGCTGTAGCCAAGCTGCGCCAGCACGTCCGCGCCATGCTCGTTGAACCGCGGCGGCGGGGTGCGGGCGCCGCCGGGCGTGCGGCTGAGCTTGATCGGCGTGCCGAGCGTGCGGACGGCGCCGCCGCCCTCCAGCGGCAGCTCCGCCACCATGGCGCGGGCGGCGGCCTGCCCGCTCCCCAATGCCTGGTCCACCGCCAGCACCGGCCCGGCCGGCACGCCTTCCCGCAGCAGCGCCTGGCACGCCGCCTGCCCGTCCTGCCCGGCGAAGGCGGCGTCGAGTTCCGCTGCCAGCGCTTCCCGGTTCGCGACGCGCCCGGCGTTGGCGGCGAAGCGCGGGTCGTCCGCAAGCTCCGGGCGGCCGACGTGGCGGCACAGCTTGCGGAACTGGCCGTCGTTCCCGGCGGCGACGAAGATCGGCCCGGTCGCCGTGGCGAACTGCTGGTAGGGCGCGAGGTTCGGGTGCGGGTTGCCCATCGGCCCCGGCCGGACGCCGTTCAGGAAGAAGTTGGCGGCGTGCGGATGCAGCAGCGCCATGCCGCAGTCGTGCAGCGTCATGTCCAGGTACTGCCCGCGTCCGGACGCCGCGCGCTCGTGCAGCGCCATCAGGATGCCGACGGCGGAGAACAGCCCGGTCGCGAGGTCCACGACCGGCGTGCCGAGCCGCAGCGGCCCGGTGGACGGGTCGCCGTTCACGCTCATCAGCCCGGTCATCGCCTGCAGGATCGCGTCGTAGCCCGGCAGGCCGCCCAGCGGCCCGTCCGCGCCGAAGCCGGACACCCGGCAGTGGACCAGCCGCGGGAAGCGCGGCGCAAGGTCGGCCTCGTAGCCGAGGCCCCAACGCTCCATGGCGCCGGGCTTGAAGTTCTCGATCAGGACGTCGGCGGTCCCGACCAGGCGCAGCAGCACCGCGCGCCCTGCGGGCTTGGCGAGGTCGAGCGCGATTCCGCGCTTGTTGCGGTTCACGCCGATGAAGTAGCTGGCGTCCTGCCCGCCGCCGGCCTGGTCCCCCGTGTTCCGCTCCAGGAAGGGCGGCCCCCAGTCGCGCACCTCGTCGCCCTGCGGCGGCTCCACCTTGATGACTTCGGCGCCGTGGTCGGCCAGGATCATCGTGCAGTACGGCCCGCCCAGCACCCGGGTCAGGTCCACCACGCGCAGCCCGGCCAGCGCGCCGGGGGAGGCGGCGAGGCCCTTGCCCGCGGTCGCAGTCGCTCCCCCATCCATCAGGCCGCCCTCCTCCAGGCCCGGGACGCGCCCGGGCAGTTGCCGGGCATTTCGGCACAGACGGGGCCGGGCGGCAAGGCAGGCGGTCCGGCGGGCGCGGGACTACCCGGCGCCGTTCGGCGCGCCGAGCGGGCCGTCGCCTGCCGCCATCGCCTGCTCGATCGCGGCCAGGATCGAGCGGATGCGGAACGGCTTGCGCAGGTAGGCCTTGTAGCGGCGCGTCACGGCGGCGACGGCCTCCTCCGGCAAGGCGCTCATCACCACGACCGGGAGGTCGTCGGCGCTGCGGTCCGCGGCCAGCGCGTGCAGCACCCCGGCGCCGTCGAGCACCGGCATCATGTAGTCCAGCAGCACCAGGTCGGGCCGCCGCTCGGCGATATGGGCCAGCGCCTGCCGCCCGTTCGCCGCCGTGGTGACGAGGAAGCCCTCATCCGTGAGGATGGCGTCGAGCACCTCGGTGACGCCGAACTCGTCGTCCACGACCAGCACCGTCGGCACGCCGTCAGGCTCCTTGGCCCGCCGGGCTGGGCGGATGGCCGGGGGGCGGCGCGTCCGGGCCATCCGGCAGGCCGTCGATGGCGATGCCGCCGCCGCCGATCTGGAAGCGGTGGAACCTGGGGTCGATGGGCGCGTCGCGCGCCTTGAGGACCGACATGAGCCGGACCAGCGACGACCGGCGCTTGGCCCGGCGCAGGATGACGACGTTGTCGGCAGTGCCGGACAGATGGCCGTGCAGCGCCCCGGACGGGGGCAGCGCCCCGCAGCGGCCGGGCGCGATGGCTTCGAAGGTGAGCAGGCTGGTGACGCCTAGGGCGCGCAGCTCCCGCACCAGGGCGTCGAACACGGCCGGCAGCCGCGTGGGGTCCGGCGCAAGTTGCAGCAGCCCGGTCAGGCTGTCGATGCACAGCCGCCGCGCGCCGGTGCGCCGCACCGCCCCGATCAGGTCGTGCAGCGCCGCGTCGAGCAGCCCCTCGGTGCTGGACCGCCAGGCCACCTCGACCTGGCCTGCATCAATCAGCCCCGCCACGGGCAGGCCCAAGGTGCGGGCCTTGGCGAGCAGCGCTTCCGGGTTGTCCGTGGTGCTGAACAGCAGGCCCGGCTCTTCCGCGCCGCACGGGCTGAGGAAGTGCAGCCCGAGCGTCGTCTTGCCGATGCCGGGCGGGCCTTCCAGCACCGTCGCCGATCGCTGCGGGAGGCCGCCGCCGAACATGGCGTCGAGCGGCGGCAGGCCGGATGGGATCGTGTCGCCGCTCGGCTGGACGGCCCGGCGCGGCCCGGCATGGCACGACTCGAACCGCGGGAACACGCTGATGCCGGCGCCGGTGATGTCGAAGGCGTGCCGGCCGAGCAGGTAGCCCGCCCCGCGGCGCTTCATCACCTCCAGGTCCCGCTCCGAGCGCCAGCCGTGCAGACGGCTCCGCAGGTCGATCACGCAATCGACCATGGTGTGCTCGGCCGTGATCTCCACTTCGTCGTCCCCGGCGCTGTTCATCAGGAACATGGCGCAGTCGGCGACGGTCGCCTGGACCTGCAGCCCGTGGATGAACTTCTTGAACTCCAGGTTGGAGGCCGCTTTCCGCTCGGCGGCGATCAGGCCGTCCAGCACCAGCATGGTGGCGTCATACGCCTGCACCTCGCGCCGCAGCAGGGCCAGCAGGCCGCGCAGCCCGTCCGCTTCCAGCGCGGCAAAGGCATTGACGTAGTACACGCGGTCTGGGATCGCCGCCCGGTCGAAGAACGCCAGGCTTTCCAGGTGCATGAGCATCCGGGCGTGGCTTTCGGCCAGGAGCGTGACATACAGCGCCCGCCCGCCGGAGCGGGCATGGTGGAAGCACATCTGGTTGGCGAGGATCGTCTTGCCGGTGCCGGGCCGGCCCTGGACGATGGTGATGCCCCCGGGGATGAAGCCGCCAGCCAGAATCGCATCCAGACCTTCGATGCCGCTGCGGATCTGGTTGGGCAACGCGTCCTCTTGTCGGGCGGGGCGGGTTATCCGGGACTTGTACCCTGGCGGTGCGGCAGCCGCACGCTGAAAGTCGAGCCTTGGCCCAGATCACTCGAAACTTGAACGGTGCCGCCCATCGCGGCGGCCAGGCGGCCCACCACCCAGAGGCCAAGCCCGAAGCCCGGCTGCTGCTGCCGCGACACCGCGCGCTCGAACGGGGAGAAGATGCGGGCCTGGTCGGCGGCGCTGATGCCGATTCCCTGGTCGCGCACGTCGAGCGCCACCATGCCCCGCTCCTGCCGGAGCAACACGGTGATCGGCTTCTTGCCGCCGAACTTGATGGCGTTCGACACCAGGTTCTCGGCGATCTGCTGCACGGCAAGCTCGTCGCACGTCCCGGCCAGCGTGTCGGGCGCCAGGAGGTCGATCCGGGACCCGGCCCGCTCCGCATGGGGCGCCAAGCCCTCCACCACGCCGCGCAGCAGTTCGGCCAGGTCCGTTTCCATCCATTCGACGCGGAACGTGCCGGACGACAAGCGGGAGATGTCGAGCATTGAGTCGCAGCGCCGGACGTAGTGCTGCACCACGCGGTCCAGCCGGGCCAGGCCGGCAGCGATGGGGTCCGGCGTGCCCTCCTGCCGCTCCGTCGTGCGGCGCAGCGACTGCACCGTCATCAGCAAGGGCGTCAGCGGGTTGCGCAGCTCGTGCGCGGCGACGGAGATGAATTCGTCGCGCGCCTGCACGGCGTCCTGGAGCCGCGCCACTTCCCGCCGCAAGGCGGCGATGGTCAGCAGCGCGTCAGCCGGCGCGGTGTTCCCATGGTGTGTCACGGACTTGACTGCTCACGAAAATTCTATCCATGACCATAACAAATGCCATATTGCGAAACAAGAATAAAAATTTAAGCGTACAGGGCAGAGGAGGGGCAAGTCCTCCCCTCCGCCGCACGTCTCAAATATAATGCTCGGCCAACGGGGCGAAGCCGTTGAAGCGTTGGCTGGCGTAGGTCGTGACGTAGGCGCCCGCGGACTCGATCCGCACCCGGTCGCCGCAGCGCAGCGCCAGGGGCAGGCGGTAGTTGGCGCGTTCGTAGAGGATGTCCGCGCCGTCGCAGGTCGGCCCCGCAATCGCGACCGGGCCAGCCTCAGTGCCGTCGTGGTCGGTCGCGAACCGGTACTTGATCGATTCGCCCTCCGTTTCCGCCAGGCCGCCGAACCGCCCGATGTCGAGATAAACCCAGCGCACCGGGTCCTCCTTCGCCTTGTGGCAGACCAGCACCACCTCCGCGTCCACCACCCCGGCGTCTCCGACCAGGAAGCGGCCCGGCTCCACCAGGATCTCCGGCAGGTCGTTGCCGAAGTGCTGCGTCATCGCGCGCATGATCGCGTCGGCGAAGCAGTCGATGCCGGGGATCTCGTCGCGGTAGCGCACGGGATAGCCGCCGCCCAGGTTCACCATGCGCAGGCTGACGCCGGCCGCGGCGAGGTCGGTGAACAGCATGGCGACCCGGCCGATCGCCGTCTCGTAGCTGCCGGTCGTGGTCTGCTGGCTGCCGACATGGAACGACAGGCCATAGGGGTCGAGGCCCAACTCGCCCGCGCGGATCATCAGGGCGCGCGCCGTTTCCACGGTGGTGCCGAACTTGCGGGACAGCGGCCACTCCGCCCCGTCGTTCTGCACCAGGAGGCGGCAGTACACCCGGGCGCCAGGGGCATGCTCGGCCAGCTTCTCCAGCTCCTCCATGCTGTCGAAGGCGAACATATCGACGCCCGCCTTGTGGGCGCGCTGGATCGCGGACACCTTCTTGATGGTGTTGCCGAAGCTGATGGCGGAGGGCTGGGCGCCCGCGGCCAAGCAGAACTCGATCTCCTCGATCGACGCGGCGTCGAAGCTGCTGCCAAGGCCGACCAGGCGTTGCAGGATGGGCGTCGCCGGGTTGGCCTTCACGGCGTAGTACACGCGCGCCAGCGGCAGGGCGCGCAGCAGGGTGCGGTAGTTGTGCTCGACCCGGTCCACGTCGAGCACGAGGCAAGGGGTGGCCGGCGCGTGGTCGGCCAAGTACGCTGCGATCTTGGGGGTCATCGCGCATAGTCTCCAGGAACGCCCCGGCGATGCGAGGGCGTGCCCGCCGGGCAGGGCCGGCAGGCGGGGTTGACGAAACGGTCGAACGAACCAGCGGAAGCGAGGTATGCCAGAACGCTTGACGTCGTTGCGTAACCCCAGGGGCCAGAGGCACGTGCGTTGCTGCGTGGACGCGGAAATAGGACCACACTCCCCCCTGCGCAAGAGAAAATTCCGCTTCGGCCGCGATTATTCTCGGGCTGGTTCGTCCGTCAGGAAGGGTTGGCTTTCTGACGTATAAACAAGGCATTAAGGTCCGACTGCAACAGACTGCTTCCGTTGAGGACTTTCAGGATATGGAGCATACCGATCCATCGCCCGCCGCGGCGCCGCCCGCGTCCGCCGCCCCGCTCGGCGCGCCGGCCTCCGTCGATCCCCGCACCGATGCGGCGGGGCCGGGCGTCGAGTCCGCGCAGATCGTGCTGGAGCCTTGCGCCGTGGCGCTCGGGCGCCATGCCGAGGCGCCCATCGACATCCCCTGGCCCGGCTGGAAGGCGGTGCTGCGCCGGACCTTCACCGAGATGCTGACCGACCGCGTGTCGCTCGTCGCCGCCGGCTGCGCCTTCTACGCGACGCTGGCGCTGTTCCCGGCGATCTCCATGCTGATCTCGGTCTATGGCCTGCTGTTCGACCCGGCCACGGTGGAGCCGCAGCTCGAAGTGCTGCGCGGCCTGCTGCCGCCGTCGGCCTGGCAGCTCATCTCGGACCGGGTTCACCTGCTGGTCAGCAGGCCGCCGGGGTCGCTCGGCCTGCACCTGCTGTTCAACACCGGGGTGGCGCTGTGGAGTTCGGCGACCGGCGTGAAGTCGATCATCGCGGCGCTCAACGTCGCCTACGAGGAGCGGGAGCGCCGCAGCTTCTTCCGGTTCCAACTGCTGTCGTTCACCATCACCCTGATGGCGATCCTGAGCGCCGCCATCGGCTTGTCGGTGCTGGTCGGCTTGCCCGCCGTGCTGGCCGGGCTGGGGATCGCCTCGCACCAGACGGCGCTGATCCGCATCGCGAGCTTCGCGCTGCTGGTGCTGGCGATCCTGACCGGGCTGTCGCTGCTTTACCGCTACGGGCCGTCGCGGGAGCGTCCGCGCTGGCGGTGGGTGACGCCGGGTTCGGTGGTGGCGACGGTGCTGTGGCTGGCGGTGTCGGTGCTGTTCTCGTTCTACGTGGGGCAGTTCGCGACGTATGACGCCACCTACGGGCCGCTGGGCACCGTGGCAGGCGTGATGATGTGGTTCTACGTCACGGTGTATGCCGTGCTGCTGGGCGCGGAGCTGAACGCGGAGCTTGAGCTGCAGACGGCGCGCGACAGCACGATCGGGTCGCCGCAGCCTATGGGGTCGCGCGGCGCGTATGTGGCCGACCACGTGGCCGAGGACTAAGCGGCCCGGCCCGGCCGGGGCGGTCCTCCGGCGCTTCCGCCACCTCCTCCGGCACCCCCAGGCTGAGGGCCGCAAGCGTCACGTCGCCCACGCCCTGGTCCACCATGCCGAGCCGGGCGGCGGCGCCGCGGGACAGGTCGATCACGCGGTGCGGCTTGGGGGGCTGGCGGTCGTTGATGGTGACGACCACGCTCCGCCCGGTGTCCCGCAGGGTGACGCGCACGCGGCTGCCGAGCGGCAGGTTGGCGTGGGCGGCGGTCATGGCGTTCTGGTCGAACGGCTCCCCGCTGCTGGTGGGGCGGCCCTGGTGCCAGGCGCCGTACCAGGAGGCTTCCCCGCTTTCCTTCCAGCCCCGGCTCCCCTGCGTGGCCTGCGCCTCGGCCGTGCCGGCCAGCAGGATCACGGACGCAAACAAGGGCGGAAGGAGGGCGGCGGGTCGGTTCATCCAAAGCCTCGTTGAGTTGTGCAAAGGGCATTCAACCCATCCGACGCCAAAGATCAACCAGTAAAGTCTCGCGGCACGTAAAAATCGTTTTTACGTTTGGGGATTGTGCCTGGTTCTCGCGCGGGAGACCCGCTGGAATCCAAAGTCCCGGCGGCTTGGAATTACTGTAACGTTCTACCTGGATTGTCCCTGCCTGCTTTCGGCAGGGAAACCTGGCTACTCGACTTTTACAATGCTGACCAAATAGACCGAAGTATTAAGTTCGGCTTTCGCAAGCGCGCCGGACGCCCCGGGCGGATGGCCCGGGGCGCCTGGCCGGCGCCGCTCAGCGGATCAGGCCGGCCAGCGGGCTGCTCGGCTCCGCGCCCATGCGGCGCGGCATGCGCCCGGCGAGCCGCGCGTGCCGTCCGGCCTCCACCGCCGCCTTCATCGCCCGCGCCATGCGGATGGGGTCGCCGGCGTGGGCGATGGCGGAGTTCAGCAGAACGGCGTCGCAGCCGATCTCCATGGCGATGGCGGCGTCGGACGCGGTGCCGACGCCCGCATCCACCAGCACGGGCACGCCCGCCCCCTCGATGATCAGCGACAGCATCGCCGGGTTCTGCACGCCGAGGCCGGAGCCGATGGGCGCGCCGAGCGGCATGACGGCGACGCAGCCCATGTCCTCCAGCCGCTTGGCCGCGAGCGGGTCATCGGCGCAATACACCATCACGTCGAAGCCGTCGCGGATCAGCGCCTCGGCCGCCTCGAACGTCGCGGGCATGTCGGGGTAGAGGTGCGGCGGCGGCCCCAGCACCTCCAGCTTCACCAGATTCCAGCCGCCCGCCTCCCGCGCGAGGCGCAGGGTGCGGACGGCGTCCTTCGCGGTGTGGCACCCGGCGGTGTTGGGCAGGTAGGTGTAGCGCTTGGGGTCCACGAAGTCCTGCAGCATCGGCGCGCCGCGGTCCGACAGGTTCACCCGGCGCACCGCCACCGTCACCATCTCCGCGCCCGACGCCTCGATGGCCTGCGCGGTCTCCTCCAGGCTCTTGTACTTGCCGGTGCCCACGACCAGGCGGGAGCGGAACTGCCGCCCCGCCACGGTCCAGGCGTCCTCGCCAAGCGTGTCTTCGCCGAGCCGGGCGTCGTCGTCCCGCAGCACCGTGTCCATGTCAGCCGCCTCCAATGAAGTGCACGATCTCGATCTGGTCGCCGCCGTCGAGCCGGGTCGCGTCGTATTGCGAGCGGGACACGATGGCCTCGTTGCGCTCGACCGCCACCTTGCGCGGGTCGAGGCCGAGCGCGCCGAGCAGGGCTGCCACGGTGTGGCCCGGCGGGATGGCGCGCGGCTCGCCGTTCACGGAGATCTCGACCATGGCGGCAATATGTGGAAGCGGGTGGCGCGGGGCAAGCGAGGGCGGGGGCGGGACTGGCATGAGCGGCGCTTGCGGACC
>CAXUIQ010000140.1:4569-8856 GCA_964250815.1 uncultured Acetobacteraceae bacterium | reverse complement strand
GGCGCAGGCCGCGCCGGGGCCGAGCGAGCGCGTGGAGCCGGGGGCGCCCGAAAGCCGCCAGTCCACTCCCGGCGGCGAATCCGGCGTCAAGCCCGGCGAGGAAGCGGCCAAAGGGGTGTGGGACCGCGCCAACCTGTTCGGCGACCTGGGCGGCGTCCGCACCCGCCTGGCGGACCGGGGGATCACCTTCGGCGTAACCGAGCTGAGCGAGGTGCTCGGCAACGCCACCGGCGGCGTGCATCGCGGGCTGATCTACGAGGGGCTGCTCTCGCTCGGTCTCGGCATCGACACGGAAAAGGCGTCCGGCCTCACGGGCGGCACGTTCAACGCCACGGCCTACCAGATCCACGGCCGGGGCCTCAGCCTGAACAACCTCGGCAACAACCTCCACACGGTGAGCGGCATCGAGGCGCTGCGCGGCACGGTGCTGTTCGAGCTGTGGTACGAGCAGGTGCTGCTCGACAGGAAGCTGGCCATCCGCGTGGGCCAGCTCGCCGCCGACCAGGAGTTCACGCTCAGCCAATACGCCGGCCTGTTCCTGAACCACACCTTCGGCTGGAGCACCTTTCCCAGCGCCGACCTGCCGTCCGGCGGGCCGGCCTACCCGCTGGCTACGCCCGGCGTGCGGGTGAAATACATCCCGCGCGACGACACCACCCTGCTCGCCGGAGTGTTCAACGGCGACCCGGCCGGCCCGGGAGACGGCTTTCCGCAGGAGCGCGACCCGTCCGGCACCGCCTTCCGCCTGCGCGACGGCATCTTCGCCATCGCCGAGGTCCAATACGGCTTGAACCAGGGGGAGGGTGCGGCAGGGCTGCCCGGCACCTACAAGTTCGGCGCCTACTACAACTCGCAGAACTTCGCCGACCAGCGCCGCAACGCCAGCGGCCCGACGCTCGCCAACCCGGCCGGCACCAGCACGGGCGCGGTCGGCCGCAACCGGCGCGGCAACTACAGCCTGCATGCCGTGGCGGACCAGCTTGTCCGGCGCAAAGAGGGCACCAAGGACGGCGGCGCCGGCGTGTTCGTCCGCGTGATGGGCGCGCCAGGCGACCGCAACCTGGTCAACTTCTATGCCGATGCGGGCGCGACCTACAAAGGCCTGATCGACGGGCGCGACAACGACACCGCCGGCATCGCCGTCGGATATGCCCGGATCAGCGACACGGCGAGCAAGGCCGATGCGGACACGGCGCGCGCGCTTGGCAGCTTCTACCCGATCCGCCGGAACGAGACGGTGCTGGAGCTGACGTACCAGGCGCAGGTCGCGCCCTGGTGGCAGGTCCAGCCCACGGCGCAGTACCTGTTCAACCTGAGCGGCGGCGTGCCGAACCCGCAGAACCCGGCGAAGCGGCTGGGGGACGCGGCGGTGTTCGGGCTGCGCACCGCCGTGACGTTCTGAAGGCGGGCCGGGCCGCCTACCGTCCGGCGGCTTCGAACGCCGTGATGCGCGCCACCTTGGGGCCGGAACGTTCCGGATCGAACTCCGACGCGAGCCAGGCGTGCAGGACGGCCTTGGCCAGCTCCGGCCCGATCACGCGGGCGCCCATGGTGATCACCTGGGCGTCGTTGCTCTTACGGGCGCGCTCGGCCGAGTAGGTGTCATGGCACTGCGCCGCCCGGATGCCCGGCACCTTGTTGGCGCTGATCGCCATGCCGATGCCGGTGCCGCACAGCAGCACGGCGCGGTCGTTGCGCCCGTCAACTATGGATTGGGCGGCGGCGAAGGCGATGTCCGGATACAGCACCGGCGTCTTGTCGAACGTGCCGAAATCCTCGGCGGCGTGCCCCTCGCCTTGCAGCACGCGCTTGAGGGTTTCCTTCAGATCGAAGGCAGCCTCGTCGCAGCCGATCGCGATTTTCATGACCCATTCCTTCGCATTGCGACAGCACGCTCCTTGTGCGTTGCACAAAGGTTCTGCCGCCGCAAATTTGCATCATGATCCGATAGTGGCCTTGGTGCGGGCCGGCGGCAAGGACGATGCGCCCGACAGTTCCTGGGGTGTGCTCACGGGCAAAGGGCCGGCAAACCAGCTTCCGGGGCGGCGCCATGAAATGGGCTGCTCAGCCGGCTCCGGTCGGTGAACAGCCGCCCACTTGCTTGACACCTGTTCAACCGCCAGTGCAGGCTTCGCGCAAGCTCGCCGCCATGAAGCGAGCCGCGCCAAGAGCCGGGAGGACGGGTTGATCACCGAGATCTTGCTATCAAGCATCCCCGGGCCTGCGCAACGCCGCGTGCCCGAGCCGGCGCGTACCTCCGCTCAAGGCGTCGCATGAACCGCGTGATCAACGATCCCGAGGAGGTCGTTGAGGACAGCCTGAAGGGCTACCTCGCCGCGCATCCGGACCTGCTGGTCGCGACCGGGCATCCGCGCGTGCTGCGCTGCGCCGGCCCCAAGGCTTCCGGCCGGGTCGGGGTGGTGACGGGCGGCGGCTCCGGGCACGAGCCGGCGTTCCTGGGCTACATCGGGCCGGGCCTGCTGGACGCTGTGGCGATCGGCGAGGTGTTCGCCTCGCCCACCGCCAAGAGCTTCGACGCCGCGTTCGCGGCGGCAGACGGCGGGCGGGGCGTCGCGTGCCTGTATGGCAACTATGCCGGCGACAACATGAACGTAAAGATGGCGGCCCGCCTTGCGGCCAAGGCGGGGATCGAGGTCAGGACGGTGGTCGCCAACGACGACGTGGCCGCGGCCGGGCCGCAGGAGCGCGACCAGCGCCGGGGCGTCGCGGGCGAAATGCGGATGTGGGAGGCCGGGGGCGCCCGGGCGGCTGAGGGGGGCACGCTCGACGAGGTGATCGCCGCGGCGCAGAACGCCATCGACCAGACCCGGTCCATCGGCATCGGCCTGTCCGCCTGCACCATCCCCGCCGCGGGCAAGCCGAACTTCGCCATCGAGGACGGCACCATGGAGGTCGGCATCGGCCACCACGGCGAACCCGGCGTCGCCGTCATGCCGACCAAGCCCGCCGCCGAGATGGCCGGGCTGATGGTGGAGCGCATCGTGGAGGACCTGCCGTTCGGCCATGGCGACGACGTGGCGGTGCTGGTGTCCGGCCTGGGTGCCACGCCGGTGATGGAGCTGTACATCCTCTACGCCCACGTGGACGAGATGCTGCGCGCGCGCGGCATCACGCCGCGGCACCGCTTCGTCGGCAACTACTTCACTTCGCTTGAGATGAACGGCGTCTCGCTCACCGTGATGCGGCTGGATGCGGAGCTGGACCGGCTGATGGCGCGCCCGGCCCGCTCGGTCGGCCTGACGGTGCCGGGGAGCTAGGCGATGGAGTCGGTGAGCCAACGCGCGGCCGGTCCGGTCGTGCTCGACATGGTCGCCGCCATCGTGCGCGAGCAGGGGTTCCTGAGCGAGATCGACGGCAAGATCGGCGACGGCGACCACGGCATCAACATGAGCAAGGGCTTCCGCCTCGCGGGCGAGCGGTTGTCGGGCGGCGCCGGCCTGACCCAAGGGTTCGCGACCCTTGGCGACACGCTGCTCGGCGACATCGGCGGATCCATGGGGCCGCTCTACGGGACGTTCTTCACCGAGATGGCGGACGCGCTGGAAGGCGCGGAGCGGATCGACGCCGCGCGCTTCTCCGCGATGCTGCGGGCCGGGGTCGAAACCATCGTGGACCTTGGCGGCGCCAAGGTGGGCGACAAGACGCTGGTCGATGTGCTCGCCCCGGCGCAGGCCGCGTTCGACCTGGCCCTGGAGCGGGGCGACGGGTTCGCCGCTTGCCTGCTTGCCATGAAGCAAGCGGCGGCGGCCGGGCTGGAAAGCACCCGCGACATGGTGGCGCGGGTCGGACGGGCCAGCCGGCTGGGCGAGCGCTCGCGCGGCACGCTGGACGCTGGCGCCGCGTCCTGCAACCTGCTGCTCGCCACCCTGGCGGACGGGCTGACGCGGGAGCTTGGGCGCGAGGGCGGCTGAGCCGCTCCCGACCCGCTCCCGCCCACACGGACAATGCACGGCGCCAACCCGGCGTGAAGGAGGGACCCATGCCGCCGATCCCGCTCAACCGAGCCAACCTGGCGCGGCTCCGGCCGCCCGTCGCGGTGCCCGGGGTAGCCCCCGCCCCGCCCTCGGCGAGCCCCCGTTGGTCGCCATCGCGTCCACCTCCTCGGCCAGTTTCATCGAGCCGATCTGGGCGGCGAACGCCGACGCCGAGCGGCCGGCGACCATGATGGCGGCCAGCAACAGCCCTAGCTCCCGGATGACCGAGCGGCCGATCAGGTTGATGACGAACACCTGCGCGCCGAACTGCGCCAGCTGCACCGCGCCCTGC
>CAXUIQ010000140.1:0-4559 GCA_964250815.1 uncultured Acetobacteraceae bacterium | reverse complement strand
GCCCGGCATCGTGCACCTCGGCCTGGGCAACTTCCACCGGGCGCACATGGCGCGCTACGTCCACAACCTGATGGAGCGGCGGCCGGACGCCCTGCAATGGGGCATCGTCGGCGCCGGGCTGATGCCGGGCGACCGCCGGATGCAGGAAAGCCTGGCGCCGCAGGACAGCCTTTACACGTTGGTGGAGCGGAGCTTCACGGAGGAGACGGTGACGGTGGTGGGGTCGCTCGCCGCCGTGGTGTTCGCGGGCGAAAGCAGCGCGGCCCTGCTGGACGCCATCGACCGTCCGGAGATCCGCATCGTCAGCCTGACGGTGACGGAGAACGGCTACTGCCTGAACCGCGCCACCAAGCGGCTCGACCCCGAGCACAAGTTGATCCAGGCGGACCTCGCCCATCCCGAACGGCCGTCGAGCGCCATCGGCATCGTGGTGGAAGCTTACCGCCGGCGGCGGGACGGCGGCGTGCCCCCGTTCACCGCGATGACCTGCGACAACATCCAGCACAACGGCGACGTGCTGCGGGCCGCGGTGCTGGCGCTGGCTGGGCTGCGCGACCCGGCGCTCGCCGCCTGGATCGCCGAGCATGGCAGCTTTCCGAACACCATGGTGGACCGCATCACCCCGGTGACGGCGGCGGGGGACGTGGCGGCCCTGGCCGAGCGCCACGGCATCGAGGACCGTTGGCCGGTGTTCGCCGAGACCTTCACGCAATGGGTGATCGAGGACCGCTTCCCCGCCGGGCGCCCGCCCTGGCAGGAGGTGGGCGCGCAGTTCGTGGAGGACGTGGCGCCCTACGAGTTCATGAAGCTGCGGCTGCTGAACGCGAGCCACCTCGCGGTGTCCGGGATGGGCCGGCTCGCCGGCTACGCCACCATCGACGAGTCCATGGCCGACCCGCTGATCACCCGCTTCATGCGGGCGCTGATGGACCGGGAAACCGGGCCGACGCTGCCGCCGGTGCCGGGCATCGACCTTGAAGCCTACAAGGCGACGCTGATCGAGCGGTTCGCCAACCCGGCGATCAAGGACACGGTGGAGCGGGTGAACACCGACGCGCCGCTCAACATCCTGGTGGACCCGATCCGCGACCGGCTGCGCACCGGCGGCACGGTGGAGCTGCTGTCGCTGGCGCTCGCCGCGTGGCTGCGCCGGATACGCGGGGAGGACGAGCAGGGGCAGGTCATCGAAATCCGGCACCCGCTCGCGGCGCTGCTGCAAGAAAAGGCGGCCGAGGGCGGGCCGGACCCGCGGCCGTTGCTCGGCATCGCCCAGTTGTTCGGGGAAACCGGCGCCGACCCGCGGCTGGTGGAACCGGTCGGGCGCTGGCTCGCGGCGCTCTACGAGCGGGGCAGCCGGGAAACATTGGCGGAGGCGTCGCGCCGTCTCGATTTCTGAGGGCTGCGGTGTTTCGCCGCATAAGTATTGACGCCGGTGCCGGAAGGTGGAACGGTCCACCCAAGGCTGTCCGCCGTACTGGCGCCAAGTCAATTCATCCTGGGAGACGTACCATAGCTCATCGCACCAAGGGCGGCCTGCGGGCCGTCGTCGCCACGGGCGCCCTGCTGTCCGCAGGCCTGGCTGCCGGAGCGGCGCGCGCCGACTCCACCATCACCATCGCCACCGTGAACAACGGCGACATGGTGGTGATGCAGAAGCTTTCCTCGCAGTTCGAGCAGCAGCACCCGGACATCAAGCTTCGCTGGGTGGTGCTGGAGGAGAACGTGCTGCGCCAGCGCGTCACGACCGACATCGCCACCAAGGCCGGGCAGTTCGACGTGGTGACCGTCGGCAACTACGAGGTGCCGATCTGGGCCAAGCAGGGCTGGCTGGAGCCGATGGACAACCTGCCGGCATCGTATGGCGTCGATGACCTGCTGAAGCCCGTGCGCGATGGGCTGACCTACAACGGCAAGTTGTACGGCCTTCCGTTCTATGCCGAAAGCGCGATGACGTATTACCGCACCGACCTGTTCGACAAGGCGGGCATCAAGATGCCGGACGCGCCGACCTACGACGAGATACGGCAGTTCGCCGACAAGATCACCGACAAGCCGAACCAGATCTATGGCATCTGCCTGCGCGGCAAGCCGGGCTGGGGCGAGAACATGGGGTTCGTCACGCCGCTGGTGAATGCCGAGGGCGGCCAATGGTTCAACATGCAGTGGAAGCCGACGATCGACACGCCGGAATGGCGCAAGGCGATCACCTACTATGCGGACATACTCAAGGCGGACGGACCGCCGGGCGCCACGTCCAACGGCTTCAACGAGAACCTGGCGCTGTTCGCCAGCGGCCATTGCGGCATGTGGGTAGATGCGACGGTCGCGGGCGGCCTGCTCTACGACAAGAAGCAGTCCCAGGTCGCCGACAAGGTGGGTTTCTCGGCCATGCCGACCGGCGACTTCAAGGGCGCGCCGACCTGGCTGTGGAGCTGGAACCTGAGCATCCCGACTTCCTCCAAGCAGAAGGAGGCGACGCGCACCTTCGTCACCTGGGCAACCTCCAAGGAGTACGTCCAGCTTGTCGCCAAGGAGAACGGCTGGGTGTCAGCGCCGCCGGGCACGCGGCAGTCCACCTACGACAACCCCGAGTACAAGCAGGCGGCGCCGTTCGCCGACTTCGTGCAGAGGGCCATCGCCACCGCAAACCCGAACGGGCAGACCAAGGAGCCCCGGCCGTATGAGGGCGCGCAGTTCGTCGCCATCCCCGAGTACCAGGGGATCGGCACCCAGGTCGGCCAAACCATCGCGGGCGTCCTGAGCGGGCAGAGCACCGTCGAGCAGGGGCTGAAGACCGCCCAGGCCGCGACGGAGCGGACGATCCGCCAGGCGGGCTACCCGAAGAAGTAGGAGGCGCGCCATGTCGGCAACGGTCATTGGGGGAAAGCCGGCGGCGGTGGGGGTCAAGGCCCCGCGCCGGACTGGCTCCGCGCTGGTGGTGCCGTCCGTGGTGGTGCTGCTCGCCTGGATGATCGTGCCGCTGGTGATGACGCTGTGGTTCTCCTTCCAGTACTACAACCTGGTGAACCCGGACGTGAGCGGGTTCGCCGGGCGGGACAACTATCAGTTCCTCGTCACCGACCCGGACTTCTGGGTCTCGCTCCGCAACACGATGACGCTGCTGATTTCGGTGCTGGTCATCACCGTGGGCTTCGGCACCCTGCTGGCCGTGCTGTTCGACCAGCCGTTCCCCGGGCAGAAGATCGCCCGGGTGCTGGCGATCTCGCCGTTCTTCGTCATGCCGACCGTCAGCGCGCTGATCTTCAAGAACCTGCTGATGCACCCGATCTACGGGGTGCTCGGCACCGTGGCATCGACGTTCGGGCTGCAGCCGGTGGACTGGTTCGCCAACTACCCGCTTGCGTCCGTCATCGCCATCGTGTCCTGGGAATGGCTGCCGTTTGCGCTGCTGATCCTGCTCACCGCCGTGCAGTCGCTCGACCACGAGCAGCGGGAAGCCGCACGAATGGACGGCGCCGGCGTGGTCGCGCAGTTCTTCTTCATCACCCTGCCGCACTTGTCCCGCGCCATCAGCGTCGTCATCATGATCGAGACGATCTTCCTGCTGACGGTGTTCGCCGAGATCTTCGTCACCACCTCCGGCGGCCCCGGCAACGCCACGACCAACCTCGCCTTCCTGATCTACGCCCGCGCCCTGCTGCAATACGACGTGGGCGGCGCGTCCGCCGGCGGCGTGGTGGCGATCATCCTGGCCAACATCGTCGCCTTTTTCCTGGTGCGCAGCATCGCCCGGCGGCTGGAGGTCTAGCCCATGCGCGAAACCCTGACCCAGCGCGTGCTGGCCACCGTCGCCGGATGGGGCGTGGCGCTGCTGCTGTTCTTCCCGATCGCCTGGATGGTGCTGACCAGCTTCAAGAGCGAGAGCGACGCGATCACCCCGCGCCTTTCGTTCTCGCCGACGCTCGCCTCCTATCAGGAGGTGCTGTCGCGGGCGGACTACCTCAGCTTCGCGTGGAACAGCATCGCAGTGTCCGTGGGCGGCACGGTGCTCGCCCTGCTGTTCGCGATCCCCGCCGCCTATGCCATGGCGTTCCACCCGACCCAGCGCACCCGCGGCACGCTGCTTTGGATGCTCTCGACCAAGATGCTGCCGCCGGTGGGCGTGCTGGTGCCGATCTACCTGCTGGCCCGCAGCACGGGGCTGCTCGACACCCGCACGGCGCTGGTCATCATCTACGCGCTGGCCAACCTGCCGATCGTGGTCTGGATGCTGTTCACCTTCTACAAGGAAGTGCCGAACGACATCCTGGAGGCCGGGCGCATGGACGGCGCGCGGACGGGCAGCGAGGTCTGGTACCTGCTGATGCCGCTGACGCTGCCGGGCGTCGCGTCCACCGGGCTGCTGTCGCTGATCCTGTGCTGGAACGAGGCGTTCTGGAGCCTGAACCTGACCGCCTCGGCGGCGGCGCCCTTGACCGCGTTCATCGCCTCGTTTTCCAGTCCGGAGGGGCTGTTCTTCGCCAAGCTGTCTGCGGCCTCGACCATGGCGGTGGCGCCGATCCTGGTGTTCGGCTGGTTCAGCCAGCGCCAGCTCGTGC
>CAXUIQ010000139.1:0-8921 GCA_964250815.1 uncultured Acetobacteraceae bacterium | reverse complement strand
CGCCATGCCGCGCTTCGCGGGTGAAGTCAGGCCGGACGGCGCCCATGCCGGCCCGGCCCTGGCGGTGCTACCCGCGCCGGCCAAAGGAGATGACGTAGGCTCGCACCCGCGCGTCGATCAGGGGATCATCGGACACCTCGATCCCCGGCGTCAGATGGTTGGGCAGGAACTTCAGGTCATGCTGCGCCTTGTCCTGGTCGGACGCCATCCGGCTCAGCGTCAGCGTGCCCAGGTTGACCATGCGGCGGTCGGCGGGCCAGGGCTGCGTCGGGTCCCGGGTTTGGTCGCCGGGGTTCGCGAGCTGCGCCATGACCCGGAACTCGGCCGGCGCCTCCTGCAAGCGGGCCGGCAGCTCGGCCAGCAAAAAGTCGGGCGGCATCTTCGCCGCCTCGTCCTTCTCCAGATGCTCCGCGCCGGCGACCGGCTGGAACTGGAAACGGAACGGCTGCCGATTGCCCGCCTTGTCCACGAAGACGAAGGCGTCGATGCCGTTGTAGGTTTCCCGCGCGAAGCTGGTGGGCGTCTTGACGGTGCTGCCGGCCTTGGCGGCGGCCGGGTGGGCGGCAAGGAACTGGTCGATCTTGGTGGGCTTCGGCGCGTCCGGCCCGCTTTCGGATGCCGCTTGCAGCAACTGCTGGAATTCCTCGCCCGTGGCGACCGGGAAGTAGGGCAAGGAGACGATCACCACGTCCACGTATGTGCTGCCCTCCGGGCGGAAGCGGATCGCCATGCCGTGCGGGTTGGCTGCGTCGGAGCCGTCCGCCAAGTCCGGCAGGCCGGTCGCGTCGGAAAAGCGCACCGTGACCGGCACCGTCGGGCCGGCGAAGATGCTGGCCACGCTGAGCGCGGCGGCTTCCGGGGTGGGGGTGAAGCGGCCCTCGGCCACGACGCCCCGGGCATGGTTGGCACGCAGGCCGGGATGGCGGCCCCACAGACTGTTCATGGCATCGACGGTTTGCGCCGCGGTGCTCGGCGCCGCGGCGCTGGGGGCCGGCTTGTCCTGGGCCATCCCGTCCTGGATCTGCTGCGCCCAAGCGCCCGGCATTCCGGCAAGAAGGGCGGCAAGGGTCAGGGTGGTCGATGCCGTGCGGGCGAACATGCCATGCTCCGTATGACTGTGGCTGAATGTGGCCGGCGGTCATAGGGCAGGCAGCACGGCAAAGCCAAGCCATGTTGCCGCTTGCGCTTGAAATCTTGAACTAGGCCTTTGGGCAGCAGGTCCGCCCTACAGCAGCGAGAGCTGATCCCCCGGCGCTGGCGGGCACCTGAATTGCGAGCAGTCCAGCGCGTCCCGCCCCAGGAAGCCAAGCTGCAGCCGTGCGCGGGCAAAGCGCTGGGCCAGCAGGTCGGCGTAGGGGCCTTCGCCGCTGAAGCGGTGATGGAAGCGGCTGTCGTTCAGCGCCCCGGCGCGCGTTTCCCGGACCAGCGCCAAGATCCGCTGCGCCCGGTCCGGCACGTGTTCCTGCAGCCAGGCCGCGAACATCTCCCGCAGTTCGGACGGAAGGCGCAGCAGCACGGTTCCGGCATGGGTCGCGCCGTGGCGCCGGGCTGCGGCCAAGATCCTTTCCAGCTCCATGTCGTTCAGCCCGGGGATCATCGGCGCGGCCAAAACGCCGGCCGGGACGCCGGCATGGCTGAGTGCCGCGATGGTCCGCAAGCGCCGCGACGGGGTGGCGGCCCGCGGCTCCATGCGCCGGGCCAGCCCAGCGTCCAACGTCGTAACGGACAGCCAGACCCGCACCAGCCCGCGGGCGGCCATGCGCTGCAGGATGTCGAGGTCCCGCAGCACGCCGCCCGACTTGGTCACGATGCTCAGGGGATGGCTGAACCTGTCCAGCACCTCCAGCACGGCGCGGGTCAGCCGCAGGGAGCGGTCAACCGGCTGATACGGGTCGGTGTTCGACCCCAGCACCATTGGCCGCGCAGCGTAGCCGGGACGGCGCAGTTCCCGTTCCAGCAGCGCCGCCATGTCGGGCTTGAAGACGATCTGCGTCTCGAACTCCAGGCCCGGCGAGTAGCCGAGGTAAGCGTGGCTGGGCCGGGCGTAGCAATACACGCAGCCGTGCTCGCACCCGCGATACGGGTTGACCGCCCGGTCGAAGCCGAGGTCCGGGCTGCCGTTCCAACTGATCGCCGCCTTGCTGGCGTCCCGCGTCAGGGTGGTCGGCAGCGGCGGCAGTTCCGCCAACTCCGCATCCGGCGGCGTCCATCCATCCTCGAACGGCTCCGCCCGATGGCGGTCGTAGCGTGCGGCCGGGTTGGTCGCGGCGCCCCGGCCGCGTCGGGCGAGGGAGCGCCGTGTCGCGGCCGGCTCAGCCTCCGGCGCGCCGGATTGGTCGAACGCCGCAAGCGCGTCCGGGTCGGGAGCGCCGCGCAACAGCTCCGGCCGGAAGCCAGCATCGTCCGCCATGCGTTGTTCCCGATACGTTCTTCAGGAGTTTGCCGGGGTCAGCCCGGGAAAGTCAAGAACGCAATGTGAACGAAGACGCTACTCCGCCGCGCGAAGGTGTTCCTGCAAGCGCGGCATGAGTTCGACCAGGTTGCAAGGCCGGTGCCGGCTGTCGAGCTGCGAAACCAGGATGCCGTCCCAGGCATCCTTCACCGCCCCGGTGCTGCCGGGCAGGGCGAACAGGTAGGTGCCCCCGGCCACGCCCGCGAGGGCGCGGGACTGCATCGTTGAGGTGCCGATCTTTTGGTAGCTCAGCATGCGGAACAGCTCGCCGAAGCCCTCGATCCGCTTTTCCAGCACGCGGTCGAACGCCTCCGGCGTCACGTCTCGGCCGGTGATGCCGGTGCCGCCGGTGGTGATCACCGCGTCGATGGCGGGATCGGCGATCCAGCCGCGCAGCCGGGCCTCGATTCCGTCCGCATCGTCCTGCTCGATGGCACGGGCAGCGACGTGATGGCCGGACCCGGCGATCCGCGCCGCCAGCGTGTCGCCGGAGCGGTCGTCGGCCAAGGTCCGCGTGTCGGACACCGTCAGCACGGCGATGCTTACAGGAATGAACTGGCGGCTTTCGTCGATCGGCATGGCGCCACTCCTTGGTGGGATCGTTTCACGTTGGGTCCAGGCTTTGCCGAAGCGCAAGCAAGTCGGCCCAGCAATCCCGCTTGGCCGCGGGCGTGCGGAGCCACTGGTCCCAGGGCAGCATCGGCAATGCAGGGATGGGGGTATCCGCCGCGGGCAGCGCCGCTTGGAGCCATCGGCCGCGCAGCCGCCGGATGCCATCGCTGTTGCCAGTCAGTACCCGGACCGGGGCAGCCCCCAGCAGCAGAAGCTGGTCCGGCCGGACCAGGCTCAGCAAACGGAGCAGGAATGGCGAGCAGATCTGGATTTCGGCTTCGGTCGGGGCGCGTCCGCCGGGTGGGCGCCAGGGCACCAGATGGGCAAGCAGCACGCTGGTCCGATCAAGGCCGATGCTGCCCAGCACCCGGTCGAGCGCCTGCCCGGACGGCCCGGCGAACGCGACGCCGGCCCGGTCGTCGTCGGCGCCCGGCGCCTCGGCCACCAGCACGAGCCGGGCGGCCGGGTTGCCGTCGGGCCGCACCGTGGTCGTCGCCATGGCACGCAGCGCGCAGCCTTCGAACGCATCGAGCGCTGAATGAAGGTCATGCAAGGTATTGGCTGCATCTGCGGCGGCCTGGCTGCGCGCCGCGGCCGGCGCCGGGCGCATCGGCAAGGCCGGCGGGGCCAGAGAAGGCTCGCGGCCGGGCATGGGCGCGGGAGCGGGCTGGAAATGGTCGCGCGGCTGCTCGCCCAAAGCCTCGTCCGCGCCCCACTCGACCTGCAAGCGCAAGGCTGCCAAGCTGTCCATCAGGAGACCGCTTCGTGTGGCACGGGCCTGCGCGTGGGCGTGGGTCGCATGGCCGTGAAAATGTGCCGCGTGCGGGTTTTGCGCAACCCGCGCCCGTCCCCACTTAAACAGCCTGGACGGAGGGATGGATGCCGGAACGTGAGGTGGCCCGCGAGGCCATGGAGTTCGACGTTGTGATCGTGGGCGCGGGACCGGCTGGCCTGTCCGCCGCGATCCGCCTCAAGCAGTTGGCGCCCGATGCCGGCGTGTGCGTCGTGGAGAAGGGCGGCGAGGTCGGCGCGCACATCCTGTCCGGCGCCGTGATCGAGACGCGGGCGCTGTCCGAGCTGCTGCCGGATTGGAAGGACCGCGGCGCCCCGCTGCTGACCCCGGCCGGCGAGGACCGCTTCCTGTTTCTGACGGAAACCCGCGCCTTCAAGCTGCCGACCCCGCCGCAGATGCACAACGCCGGCAACTACGTCGTGAGCCTAGGCGACGTGTGCCGCTGGCTCGGCAGGGAGGCGGAGAGGTTGGGGATCGAGATCTACCCAGGGTTCGCCGCTGCCGAGGTGCTGGTCGAGGGCAACCGCGTGGTGGGCGTCGCCACCGGCGACATGGGCATCACCAAGGAAGGCGGGCACGGCCCCAATTACCAGCCCGGCATGGAGCTGCGCGCGTCCTACACGCTGTTTGCGGAGGGCTGCCGCGGCTCGCTCACCAAGCAGGTCGCCGCCCGGTTCAACCTGCGGGACGGACGCGACCCGCAGACCTATGCACTGGGCATCAAGGAGCTGTGGGAGATCCCGGCGGCGCAGCACCAGCCCGGCCTGGTCGAGCACTCTGTCGGCTGGCCGCTGGACCGCAACACCTATGGCGGGTCTTGGCTGTACCATTGGGGCGACAACCTGGTGTCCTACGGCTTCGTCGTCGGCCTCGACTATCACAACCCCTGGCTGTCGCCCTTCGACGAGATGCAGCGGTTCAAGACGCATCCGGCCATGCGCAAGCATTTCGAGGGTGGGCGGCGCATCTCCTACGGTGCCCGGGCCTTGAGCGAGGGTGGGCTGCAATCCATCCCCAAGCTGACCTTCCCCGGAGGCGCGCTGATCGGCGACACCGCCGGGTTCCTGAACGTGCCGAAGATCAAGGGCACCCACGCCGCGATGAAGTCCGGGATGCTGGCGGCGGAAGCCGTGGCGGAGGCGCTGGAGCACAACCGCCCGGCCGAGCCGGAAAGCTACGAAAGCCGGTTCCGTGAAAGCTGGTTGTATGAGGAGTTGCACGGCGCGCGCAACATCCGCCCGTCGTTCGCGAAGTTCGGCCTGTATGGCGGCATCGCCTACTCTGCGCTTGACACCGTGCTGCTGCGCGGGCGTGCGCCCTGGACCATGCACCACGCCCACGCGGACCACGAGGGGCTGCGCCCGGCCAAGGAAGCGCCGCGCATCGCCTATCCGAAGCCCGACGGCAAGCTGACCTTCGACCGCCTGTCCTCGGTCTTCATCAGCAACACCAATCACGAGGAGGACCAGCCGCCGCACCTGCGCCTGCGCGACCCCGGGCGGTGGCAAGGGGTGAACTGGGAGCAGTTCGCCAGTCCGGAAAGCCGCTACTGCCCGGCCGGCGTGTACGAGGCCGTGGGCGTCGAGCAGGGCGAGCCGCGTCTCCAGATCAACGCGCAGAACTGCGTCCACTGCAAGACCTGCGACATCAAGGACCCTACGCAGAACATCGATTGGAAAACGCCCGAAGGCAGCGGCGGCCCCAACTACCCCGGCGGCATGTAGGCGATGCCGCGCATCCGCCGATCCGCGCTGCTGGTGCTGGCCATGCTGGCCGGGGGCGGCGCGAACGACTTCGGCCTGGAGGACAGCCCAGGAACCTCGACTTTCGAGCCGAAGGGCGCGTTCGGCGACTACATGGCCGGGCGGCTCGCGGAGCAGCAAGGCGATGTGGACATTGCCGCCGACCGGCTGCGGGCGGCGCTGGCCCAGGACGGCGGAGTTCCGGAGCTGGCGAACCAGGCCTTCGTCGCCGCCGTCCTCGCGGGCCGTCCGGACGCGGCCCGGTTGGCCACGAGCGTTTCCGACAACCCCGTGGCGCAGCTTGTCTTGGCCGACCGGGATGCGAAGACCGAGAACTGGGAGCAGGCGGAGGCGCGCTTCGCAGCGCTCCCGCAGCAGGGGCTGACGCAGGTTCTGCGGCCCCTGCTGATCGCCTGGGCGCAGCAGGGCGCCCGCCGCACCACCGCCGCCCTGTCCGGCTTGCAGCCGGTTCTGGAAGAGCAGCGCTTCCGCGGCGTGATGGCGCTGCATGCGGCGTTGATCGCCGACCTCGGCGGCTTCACGCCCGATGCCGCCCGGCTGTACGAGGTCGCGCAGGCCGCGTATGGCGGGTTCAACCTGCGGCTCGGGCAGATCCTGGCGAACTGGCAGGCCCGCCAGGGCAACGTGGAGGAGGCACGGCGCACCGTGCGCGACATGGTGGCCGCGAACGGCGACTTGGCCCTGGCCCGCGACGCGCTGGAGCGCGACGTGGAGAGCCGCCAGGTCCGCAGTGCGACCGACGGCATTGCCGAAACATACCTTGCCATGGCCGCGACGCTCCGGCAGCAGAACGCCAACGACTCGGCGCAGGCGCTGCTGCGCCTGGCACTTGACGTGCGGGAGGATTTCACCCCGGCGCGGCTGTTGCTGGCCGACATCCAGGAGGGGAACAAGCAGACCGACGCCGCGGCGGCAACCCTGTCCGGCGTGCCGCCGTCCGATCCGTTGGCGGCGGTGGTGGCGCTGCGCCGGGCGAACCTGCTGGACGCCATGGGACAGGAGGACGAGGCGACCCGGATGCTCGAAGCGTTGGCCCAGCAGTTTCCGGACCGGCCGGAGCCGCTGGTCCAGATCGGCGACAGCCTGCGCCGGCGCAACCGCTTCCACGAGGCGGCGGAGTTTTACGACCGCGCGGTGGCCCGCATCGGCACTCCCAGCCGGGCCAACTGGCCGCTGTTCTACGAGCGCGGCATCGCCTTCGAGCGCGACGGCCAGTGGCCCAAGGCCGAGGCCGACTTCGAGTATGCCCTGCAACTGGCGCCCGAGCAGCCCAACGTGCTGAACTACCTCGGCTATGCCTGGGTGGAGCAGGGCCACGAGGTGGACCGTGCCCGGCACATGATCGAGCGCGCGGTGGAGCAGCGGCCCAACGACGGCGCGTTCATCGACAGTCTCGGCTGGGTGGAGTTGCGGCAGGGCGACACGGAGGGCGCGCTGAAGAACCTGGAGCGCGCGGTGGAGCTGCAGCCGGAGGACCCGGTGATCAACGCGCATTACGGCGACGCATTGGACGCCGTGGGCCGACGCCGGGAAGCGGAGTTCCAGTGGCGCCGCGCCTTAAACCTGAACCCCGAGCCGGAGGACCAGGCGCGCATTGCGCGCAAGCTGCATGACGCCGAAGCAACGCCCGCGACGACCCGGACTGCCAGCCCCGGTCCCGGTGCCAGCACGCCCTGAACGGTGCTGATCGAGACAGCGCGGGCAAAGGTCAATCTTTACCTTCAAGTCGTGGGCCGGCGTGGGGACGGATACCATCTACTGGACAGTTTGGCGGTGTTCCCAGGTGCTGCCGACCTCCTGTCAGCGGCGCCGGCGGAGGTGTTGACGCTGGACGTCGAGGGTCCCGGCGCGGCCGGGCTGGGGGCCGGTGCGGACAACCTGGTGCTGCGGGCGGCCCGGGCGCTTGCCGCGGCCACGGGTGTTGCGGTCGGCGCGCGGCTCGTGCTGGACAAGCGGCTGCCGGTGGCCAGCGGCATCGGCGGCGGCTCGGCCGACGCGGCTGCAGCGCTGCGGCTGCTGGCCCGGCTTTGGGATGTGCGCCTGCCGCCGGAGCGCCTGCGAACGATTGCGCAGGAACTAGGCGCGGACGTGCCGGTCTGCCTCGATAGCCGCCCGGCCCGCATGGGAGGCGTGGGCGAGCGCTTGCAGCCGGCACCGTCGCTGCCGGACTGCGGGATGGCGCTGCTGAACCCCGGCATGGCCGTTGCCACCCCCGACGTGTTCCGTGTGCGGAGCAGCGCGTTTTCCGAGGTGCCCGCGTTGCCGGACGCCTGGCCCGACGCGGCCAGCCTGGCTGCGGACATGGGCCGGCTTGGCAACGACTTGGAAACGCCGGCCATGACGCTTTGCCCCGCGATTGCCACAGTGCTGGACTGGCTGCGCGCACAGCCGGGTTGCCTGCTTGCCCGCATGAGCGGCTCGGGCGCGACCTGCTTTGGGCTATTCGCGGAAGTTGAAGCCGCCGTTATGGCTGCCGCGCGGGCGCCGGCGTTCTGGTGGGCCTGGGGCGGCGCGATGCTGGACCGCTGATGGGGCTTTACGGATAGGTCCCGCACCCCCTATTGAACAGCGGCGGCAATGATCGCGGCTGCTGATGGGGCGTCGCCAAGCGGTAAGGCAGCGGACTTTGAATCCGCCATCCGAAGGTTCGAATCCTTCCGCCCCAAAAAGGCTTTGATCCATATGATGCTTCAAGCCTGCCTTCACGCCTCGCATTCGCGATCTTTTAGTTGCTGGTAGCGCAGCAGCGCCAATCAGATCGACGGCCTTTACGACTGAGTGTTCGCAGCCTTCGCGTGACAGCTTGAGCAATCCGGGAACAAACATCTAGCTTGACGAAGCGCGGGCGGCTACGCTCGGAAGGCAGGAATAAGGTATGCCCAAGCTCGATCTTGCCACGAACCGCAAGGATATTGGGTTTTTCCCCAACGTGGCCATCGCCCAAGGTGATGCCATGAATCACTATGATGAGTGGCTGGCTCCCACCTGCATCATCTCCGATGGACCCTACGGTCTTGGCCTCTTTCCTGGCGAAGCGAAGACAACTGACGATCTCGCGGCCTGGTATGCCCCCCATGCCGCCGCCTGGGCCCGACTCGCCACTCCCGCGACCACCCTCTGGTTCTGGAACTCCGAAATTGGCTGGGCGACCGCGCATCCGGCACTGGAGATGCACGGCTGGGAGTACCAGGAAACCGTGATCTGGGACAAAGGCCTCCAGCACGTCGCGGGTAACGTCAACTCGAAGGCGATGTTATACTTGACATACCCAACGGTCGGAGGTAGCTTTCGGTCATAGGAG
>CAXUIQ010000138.1:0-8925 GCA_964250815.1 uncultured Acetobacteraceae bacterium | reverse complement strand
TCCCCGGCTCGTTTACCTTGCTGGTAGTGGGGCAGTAGAACCCACCTCCTTGGGTGGGCGCGGGGGGGGCCCGCGGCGCGGGGTGCAGCCGGCGGGTCGGCTTGGCCGGGGTGCGCGGCATGGCGCCCGGCCGCCGCCGCCAGGGCGGCCGCGCCCGTCATCGCCCGCCCTCCCGCAGCCGGGGGTTCAGCACGGTGTAGAGCGAGTCGGCGACCACGGTGGTCGCGACGAAGATGGCGCCCACCGTCAGGATGCCTGCTTCCAGCATGGGGAAATCCTTGCTCCGCGCCGCGTTGAGGATGAGGCTGCCGATCCCCTGGTAGCGGAACAGCGATTCCACGACGACCAGGCCGCCGATCATGTAGCCGACCTGGGCCGCGACCACGGTGATGGTCGGCAGCAGCGCGTTGCCGAGGACGTGCCGGAGAATGACCGTGCGCTGCGGCAGCCCCTTCAGCACCGCCGTGCGCGCGTAGTCGGAGTCGAGCGCTTCCAGCGTGCCGGCCCGCGCCATGCGGGCGATGTAGCCGAACAGCACGATGACCAGCGGCAGCGCCGGCAGGACCAGGTGGCGCAACTGCTCCAGGGCCGCCGTGCCCGGCCGGGTCGCCGCCGAGATCGGCAGCCAGCGCAGCCAGATGCCGAGCACCAGGATCAGCGCGATGGAGGACACGAACTCCGGCACCACGGTGAGCGACAGGCTGGCGACGCTGATCACCCGGTCCTGCCAGCGCCCGGCGCGCATCGCGGCATAGACCCCGGCGCCGATGGACAGCGGCACCACGATGACGAAGGCCACCGCCGCGAGCTTGAGCGAGTTGAGCAGGGCGCTGCCGACGAAGGGCGCCACGGGCGTGCGGAACGTGTAGGAGCGGCCCATGTCGCCCGTGAGGAAGTGCCCGATCCAGGTGAGGTAGGTCTCGACCGCCGGGCGGTCGGCGCCGATCTCGTGGTTGATCGCCGCCACCGCGTCGGGGTCGGCCAGCGGCCCCAGGATCGCCCGGCCCACGTCGCCCGGCAGCAACTGGGCGCCGGCGAACACCACGACGCTCAGCAGGGCAAGCGTGAGCAGGGCGAGGCCCAGCCGCCGCCCGACCTGCCGCGCAAGGCGGGTCAGCATGGCGCTGACGCCCCCGCATCAGGCGCCCGCTGCATCAGGCGATGGTCGCACGGTCGAGGAACGTCTGCCCGATCCCCGTCACCGTGATCCCGCCGACGCCCGGCGCGGTCGCCATCAGGTAGTCGTAGAAGTACGCGAAGATGACCGGCGTCTCGTCGAGCAGCAGGGTCTGGATCTTGCCGGCGTACTCGCGCTGCTTGCCGAGGTCGGTCGTGGCGACGTACTGCGCCACCAGCCCGTCGTACTCCGGGTTCTTGAAGTGGGCGGCGTTCCACGCCCCGGTGCTGAGCAGCGGCGCGCCCAGCAGCACGTTGGGCACGCCGCGGTGGCCGTAGTCGGTGATGCCCATCTCGGAATCGAGCCAGTCGGATTGGCCCGGCTGCGCCTTGCCGTAGTAGGCGCTGTCCGTCTCGATCTTGAGGTTCAGCTTGACGCCGATCTCGCGGCAGGCGTTCTGCACCAGCACGGCGTAGTCGGGCATCTCCTGGATGCGCTCGGTGGTGAGCGTCGCCTCGAACCCGTTGGGCACGCCGGCTGCCGCCAGCAGCGCCCGCGCGCCCGGGATGTCCTTCTTGCGCTGCGGCACCGCCTTGTCGGTCGAGGGATAGACCGGCGCGAAGGGCGAATCGTTGCCGGGTTCGGCCAGGCCGCGGAACAGCCCGGCGATGATGGCCGGGCGGTCGAGCGACATCGCGATGGCCTGCCGCACCCGCTTGTCGGCGAACTTGGGCACGTCGTTGCGCATGTGGAGCTGCCGGTGCGTGGCCGCGCGCACCTTGACGATCTTCACGTCGGGGTCGTTGAGCAGCCCCTGCGCGCCCTGCACCGCAATCTGCGAGACGACATCCACCTGGCCGCCCTGCAAGGCCAGGATCTGCGGCTGCTGGTCGGCGAAGAAGATGAACTCGGTGCGGGCCGGCAGCGCCTTCGTGCCCCAGTAGTCGGGGTTGCGGACGAAGCTCGCGCCCACCTTCGCCGTGTACTTGTCGAGCTTGAACGGCCCGGTGCCGATGAAGGTCTTCTCCCAGTCGCCGGCGTAGTCGGCAGGCAGGATGATCGCGTTGTAGTTGTCGGACGACACGATGTAGGGGAAGTTGCCGTTCGGCGCGTCAAGGTGGAACTCCACCGTGAGGTCATCGACCTTGCGCGTGCCGCCGACCGACAGCACGCCGCGGAACGCCGACAGCGCGTTCGACCCGTTCTTCGGGTTGGCCAGCCGGTCCATGGTCGCCACCACGTCGTCGGCGTTGAGCACGTGCCCGTTGTGGAACTTCACGTTGGGCCGCAGCGCGAAGGTCCAGACGGTGCCGTCCTCGTTGGCTTTCCAAGACAGCGCCAGCATCGGGCGCAGCACCAGGTCCGGCTGGTCGAAGATCAGGAACTCGCCGGTCTGCATGAGCAGGATCAGGCCGCCCGAGTTCGCGACGCTGACCGGCTCGACCGCGCCGGCCGGGGTGGGGGAGGCGACGCGGACCGTGGCGTCCTTCTGGCCCGCTTGCGCCAGGGCGCGGCCGGCGCCGAACGGGTTGGCGGTGCCGAGCAGGCCGCCGATCAGCGGCAACGCCAGGCCGAACCGGCTGCCTTCCCGCAGCAGGCCGCGCCGGTCGAGCCGCCCGGCCAGGAACTCATCGACGACGTGGTTCTCCAGGTCGCTCGCTTCCCGGCGCAGGCGGTCCAGGACTCTTGGTGCCATGGGCTTCGGCGTTTGGCGCATGGGCGTTCCCCTGGGCAGGACCGGCAAGTGTCGCCTGGCCGCCACCCGGCCAAGCTATCCAAAAAGTGTGCTTTGGTACCCAGATGGACGCAAGGCTTAAATCCGGTCAGGCGGCCTGGGCAGGCTCCGGAGCCGGGGCGTCCGGGCGGGTCCTGCCTTCGCTTTGGGCGATGTGCTCGCGCGCCTTGCCGCAATACCAGTCAACGAAGCGCAGCACGAGCGCCTCGGCCTCCGGCGAGTACGGCCCCGGCACGAAGCCCGCCGAGCGCACGCCGCGCTGGTTGTTCTCGGCCAGGGTGCGGTCCTGCAGGTTGGTCCGGTCCCACAGCTCCGTCAGGCCGGGGACCGTGTAGTCCACGCCCTCGACGGCATCGGCGCTGACCATCCACTTGGCCGTCACCACCGTTTCCTCCGGGCCGGTCGGCATGGCGCTGAACATGAACACGTAGTCGCCGAGCGCGTGGGCGAAGCTGTGCGGCTCCAGCGCCCAGCGGAGCGAGCCGACGTCGCCGTTGCCAAGCCGGCCCATGGTGCGCGACACGCAGGGCTTGCCGTCCATGGTCAGCGACCGCACCCCCTCGTTCAGCGGGAACCGCGCCGCCTGCCACCAGGACCCCTCGGCCGGGCCGGTGGGCAGGCCTTGCCCGGCCATGCGCGCGTCGAAGTCCTGGCTCACCTGCTTCTGCTCGGCCACGGTCAGCGACCGGCGGCCGACCGGGAAGGTGACGGTCAGCTCCGGATGGTTGGTGGCGCAGTGGTAGCACTCCCGCGCGTTCTCCATCACGAGCTTCCAGTTGGCCTTTTCCACCAGCGTCGCCTCGAACGCGACCTTGCCCCGGTGCAGCTCGTGCGGCGCCAGCATCGGCTGCAGCCGGTCATGGAATTCGTCGAAGGCGGGCGGCTCGTCGGCCAGGCAGACATAGACCGTGCCGGCGACCGTGCGGAGCGCCACCGGGCGCAGGGCGTGCGCGGCCGGGTCGAAGCCGGCGCCCATGCGGGGGGCGTTGACGAGGTTGCCTTGGAGATCATAGGCCCACTGGTGGTAGGGGCACACCAGCCGGGGACGCTTCGCCAGGCCGTCCGCGCAGACCGGCGCGCCGCGGTGGCGGCAGGAGTTGAAGAACGCCCGCAACACGCCGTCCCGCCCACGCACCACGACGACCGGGGAACGCCCGACCGTCAGCGCCAGCGTGCAGCCCGGCGACGGCAGTTCCGCCTCGAAGCCGGCCATGATCCAGGAGCGATGGTAGATCGCCTCCAGGTCGAAGGCGAAGATGTCGGGGTCGGTGTAGAACTCGCGCGGCAGGGCGTGGCCGGGCCGCCGCTGGTCGAGCAGGGCGCGGATGCGGGCGAGGTCGGTCATGCGGGTCCTTCGGTCTGCGGGGGCGTTTCCGCGGGATTGTGCCTGATCGGACGCCGCATGGCTCATCGCATTTTGGGATGGGCCGATCTGTTTTTGTGCGCCGCACCCCGCAGGGGTTGCCGCGGCAGCCCGGCGCAAGGCAACCTGCGTCCGTGCGGAACCATCCCAATCAACTCTTTAGGGCGCACGGCCAGGAAGCAGGCGCAGGGAGCGCTGGTTGAAGTCGCACCGTCCCCCCATCGACCGGCGCTGGCTGCCGCTGAACGCGCTGCGCGCCTTCGAGGCGGTCGGGCAGCGCCTCAACTTCACCGGCGCGGCGCAGTCGCTGGGCGTGTCGCAGAGCGCGATCAGCCGCCACGTCATCAGCTTGGAAGCCCTGCTGGGCGTGCAGTTGTTCGAGCGGCGTCCGCAGGGCCTGGCCCTCACCCCGGCCGGGGCGGCGCTGCTGCCCGTGGTCGCCAAGTCGTTCGACCGCATGGAGCAGTCGCTGAACGGCATCACCAGCGACGGCTCCGGCCAGCGCACGCTCCGCCTGCACCTGCCGCCGAGCTTCGCGCAGATGCTGGCGGTGCCCATGCTGCAGGACCTGCGGCGCGAGTGCCCGGGCCTCACGCTCGACATCTCCAGCCCCGGCACGGTGGGCGCGCCGCCGCAGGACGTGGACGCCGCCGTGGTGTATGCGCGCCCGCAGGGCGGCACGCACGTCTCCAACCTGCTGTGGATGATCCAGGTCGCGCCCATGTGCCACCCGGCGCTCGCCGAGCGTGCCCGCGCCGCCGGGTTGGCCGCGTTCCTGGCCGGGGCGGAGCTGCTGCACGTCAAGCTGGAGCGCGAGCCGCGCCACATGCTGTGGGAGGGCTTCGCCCGGCAGACCGGCTTGCAGGTCGATGTGTCCCGCGGCCTCGCCTTCGACACCGCATGCCTCGCCGCGCAGTACGCGCAGGCGGGGGAGGGGGTCGCGCTGCTCGACGTCCGGCTGTTCGCCCGCGACCTGGCGGAGGGCCGGCTCGCGGTGCCGTTCGACATCGCGGTCGAGGACGGCTACGGCTACTTCCTCAACGTCCATCCGGAAGACCTGGCCGACCCCGCCGTGGCCGCGTTCCGCTCCTGGGTCATCGGGCGGTTCGCGGCGCCAGACGAAGGCCGGGCCGTGCGCCGCGCGCACCTGCGGTCGGCCTGATGGACCCTTCACCCAAGCGCAGGAGTCGCCCATGACCAAGGCCCTCATCGTCGGCGGCGGCATCGCCGGGCTGTCCACCGCCTGGGCGCTGGCCCGGCGCGGGGGGGAGGTCGAGCTGGTCGAGCAGGGGCCGCTGCCCAACCCGCGGGCGTCGTCCTACGACGAGCACCGCATCACCCGGCACGCCTACGGCACCATGGAAGGCTACGCGCACCTGATGCCCGAGGCGTTCCGGGTGTGGGACAGCCTGTGGCGGGCCATCGGCACGTCGCACTACGAGCCTTGCGGCGCCGTGTACTTCCTGCGCCACGACGACGGGTGGTACGGCGGGGTGTCGCGCTCGCTCGACGCCATGGGCATCGGCTACCGCGACATTCCGCTGGACGAGGTCGGGCGGCGGTTCCCGATGATGCTGACGGAGGGCTTGCAGCGCGTCGTCAGCACGGACGGCGCGGGGATGCTGTTCCCGGTCCGCATCCTGACGGATCTGGTCGTCTTGCTGGGCCGGCTCGGCGTGCGGCTGCGCGCCGGCACGCTGGTCAGCGAGGTCGATCCGGAGCGCGGCCGGGTCGTCGCCGACGGGGCGGCGCATGAGGGCGATGTCGTGGTGGTCGCGGCCGGCGCCTGGGCGGACCGGCTGGTGCCGGCCTTGCGCGGCGTGGCGGTGCCGTCGCGGCAGGCCGTGCTCTACCTTTCGCCGCCGGCGGACCTGGCGGAAGCCTGGGCGTCGGCGCCGGTGATGCTGGAAGTGCGGCCCGACGGCGGGCTGTACACCTTGCCGCCGCGGCGCGGCACGCGGCTCAAGGTCGGCGACCACGTGTTCTCCCGCACCGGCGACCCTGACGGCGACCGGACCGCCGGCGCCCGCGACCTGGAGCGGCTGTGGCCGGCGGCGCGCGGCGCGTTTCGGGACTTCGACCGCTACAGCGTGCTGGAACCCAAGGCGTGCTTCTACACCGTGACCGAGCACGAGGAGTTCCTGGTGCATCCGCTCGGCGCGGCCGGCTGGCTGGTCAGCGCCTGCTCCGGCCACGGCTTCAAGCTGGGGGCGCTGATGGGCGAGCTGGTCGGCCGGGCCATCGCGGGCGAGATGCCGGCGGCGGAGGTGACGGAGCTGGCCGGCGGCCGGGTGACGCATCCGCGCTGGCGCCAGGCGGTCGCGGCGTGAACGGCCCGGCCCGGCGCAATGGGGCGCCCGGCTTCGCCACCCGCGCCATCCACCACGGCTTCGACCGCACGGGCGCCCAGGGCGCGCTGGTCCCGCCGATCTACATGACCTCGACCTACGCCTTCGAGACAGCCGCCGAGAGCGAGTCGGTGGCCGCCGGCGAGCTGCTGCGCCCGCTCTACGGGCGGGAGGAGAACCCGACCCAATCGGTGCTGGAAGCCCGGCTCGCCAACCTTGAGGGGGCCGAGGCCTGCGTCGTGTTCGCGTCCGGCATGGGGGCGGTGGCATCGCTCATGCTGTCGCTGCTGTCCCAAGGCGACGAGGTCATCGTGCATCGCACGGTGTACTCGAACACCCTGGCGCTGACGGAGGACGCGCTGCCGCGGTTCGGCATCAAGGTCGTGCCGGCCGATCTGTCGGACCCCGCCAACCTCGACCCCGTGCTGTCGCGCGCCACCCGGATGGTCTATTTCGAGACGCCGGTGAACCCCACGGCCGAGGTGCTCGACATCGCCGCCATCGCCGGGCGCGCCCGCGCCGTGGGTGCGATGGCCGTGGTGGACAGCACCTACGCTTCGCCCGCCTTGCAGCGCCCGTTGGAGCACGGCGCGCACCTCGTGCTGCACGCGCTGACCAAGTACATCAATGGCCATGGCGACCTGTTGGGCGGCGCGGTGGTCGGCGACGCCGCGACGGTGGAGCGGCTGCGCCGGCACGGCCTGCGCTACATCACCGGCGCCACCATGTCGCCGATGTCGGCCTTCCTGGTGCTGCGCGGCATGAAGACGCTGGCGCTGCGCATGGAGCGGCACGGGCAGACCGCGCAGCGCATCGCCGAAATGCTCGCCGGGCACCCTGCCGTGGCGCACGTCCGCTATCCCTTTTTGCCGTCCGACCCCGGCTACCCCGCGGCCCGGCGGCAGATGGCGAACGGCTCGGGGATGCTGTCGTTCAGCCTCCTGTCGGGCAGCGACGGCGCCGACCGCTTCATGGACCGGCTGCGGCTCGTGCTGCGCGCGGTTAGCCTGGGGGACGCGGAAACGCTGATCATGCGTCCGGGCGCCCTGCTGCGCGGCGCGCTGCGTGCCGACCCGGCCGCGCACCTGGCGGGCGGCGTCGAGGAGCCGACCATGCGCCTGTCCGTAGGGCTGGAAGATGCGGAGGACCTGCTGGACGACCTGGCGCAGGCGCTGGACGCCGCCTGACCCGCGCGAAAAAAAGGCGGTGCCCGAAGGCACCGCCAAGTTTAGGGAGGAAACGTCCGCAGCATGACAACGCCATGCTGCACTGCACAAGCTAAACCTCTTCCGGGCCGATGCAAGGGGAAAAACGCGGCAATGTGCGATTTGTACCTTGCGGTGGCCAGGAGGCAAGGCGGCGGCATATTAGACAGGCTGGAAGCCCCGGTCGCGCGTGCGAAGCCCTCGTGCGCAGGGATCAGCCGGAGGGCGTCCGGGCGCGCAGGCCTGCGACCCGCACCCGCTCCAAATGCACGATGTACACGCCGCTGAGCGCGATGACGGCCGCCCCGGCCACCACCCAGCGGCTCGGGACGTTGCCGAACACGAGCAGGCCCAGCACGGACGACCAGATGAGCTGCACGTAGCCCAGCGGCGCCAGCACCGTCGCCCGCGCATGGCGGTAGGCAAGCACCGCAAGCCACTGCCCGGCCGAGGCGACCACCCCCAGGGCCACGGACAGCCCGGCAAGCGCCCAGGTCATCGGCGCCAGGAAGAACGGCAAGGCGGCCGTCAGCAGCACGAAGCCGGTCGCCGCGGTCCACAGCAGCGTCACGCCGGGGCGGTCGATGCCCGCCAGCTTCCGCGTGGCCAGCATGGCGACGGACCAGAACAGCGACGACAGCAGCACCAGCAGGGCCGCCGGCTGCAAGCCGTGCGCGCCGGGGCGGACTACGACCAACATGCCGCCGAAGCCCACGAGCACGGCGGCCCAGCCTTGCGGGCGCACCGTCTCGCCCAGGACCGGCACCGCGAGCGCCGTGATCAGCAGGGGCGTCACGAAGTTGATCGCGGTGGCCTCGGCGATCGGCAGGCGCGCGAGGGACAGGATGAAGCAAAGGGCGCTGCCCGCCACGCCGAGGCCGCGCAGGACCTGCAAGGCCGGGCGGCGGCTGCGCACGGAGGCGCGGCGGCGGAGCAGCGGGCTTGCGGCCATGGCCACGAACACGGCGTAGCGGATGGAGGCGAGCTGCACCGCGGGCACGCTTTCCGTGATGTACTTGGCCATCGTGTCCGACAGCGAAAACAGCAAGGTCGCGCCCAGCATGAACGCGCCGCCGCGCAGCAGGTCGTCTTGCGTGGGGCGGCGGCTCGGGGCGGCCGCACGGGGCGGCCCGTCACCGGGGGACGGCGGCCCCGGC
>CAXUIQ010000137.1:0-8926 GCA_964250815.1 uncultured Acetobacteraceae bacterium | reverse complement strand
TGCGGAACGCCTTCGCGTTGGCCTCGGGGTTGTCGTAGTAGCCGGCGAACACCGCCGGGCCACAGACGCAGATTTCGCCAGTCGTGCCCGACGGGACCTCCCGGCCCGTGTCGTCCTGGATCTGGACCTGCATCCCGGTGCGCTCGTGCCCGCAGGTGCCGACGCGGGCGTGCGGCCCGTCCTCCGCGTCGTGCAGCGCGGAGGGCAGGACGGTGATGTTGCCCGTGACCTCTCCCAACCCGAAATACTGCACCAGCACCGGCCCCAGCTTGGCCAGGGCGCGCTTCTGATCCACCCGGTACATCGGCGCCCCGGCGTAGATGACGTAGCGCAGCGAAGAGCGGTCGTAGGCGTCCACGCTGGGATGCTCGACTAGCATCTTCAGGATGGTCGGCACGGTGAAGGCGTTGGTGATGCGCCACCGCTCCACCAGCGCCCAAGCTGCGTCCGCGTCGAAGCGGTCGCCGGCCAGAAGCACCGTCTTTGCCGCTCGCGCGACCTGCACGAGCTGATGGATGCCGGCCCCGTGCGATAGCGGCGCCACCACGAGGGAGGCGTCGCGGTGCGTGGTGCCGGGCATAAGGTCGCACAGGTGGTTTGTCACCACGAAGGCCATCTGCCCGTGGGTCAGCACCGCTGCCTTGGGCCGTCCGGTGGTGCCGGACGTGAAAAAGAACCAGCAGGGATCGTCGTGTTCGACATCCGCCACCGGCGCGGCCTGGCCCATGTGCTGCGCCACGAGTTCATCATAACCGCCGCCGTTGCCGGGTCCGATGGTGATGACGGTCCGCAGGTCCGGCGCCTCCGCCTGCACGGCCCGCACATGGTCCGGGAAGTCGGCCCCGCACAGCATCAGCCTGGCACCGCTGGCGGCGGCCAGGTCGGCAACCTCCGCCGGCGTTTGCCGGAAGTTGGTGGGCACCCACACCGCGCCGAGCCGGAAGCAGGCGAACATGGATTCGAACATCTGGTTGCAGTTCCTGGACTGCACCAGCACACGGTCGCCCTTGGACACGCCGCGCGCGGCCAGGGCCGCAACCATCGCGTCCACCCGGCGGTCCAGCTCGGTCCAGGTCCAGGTGGCGTCGCCCCAAACGAAGCCGATCTCGTCAGGGAAGCGCCGGGCCGCCTGGCGCAGCATGTGGGACAAGTTCATCACTCGGCGCGAGCGTGGCGCGATGCCGCCCTTCGGATCGGGGAGGGACGTGCCGGCGCTCAACGGGCGCGCTCCAGGATGGAGACGTAGTTGGCGACAGCGGCGCCGCCCATGTTGAACACGCCGGCAATGTCCGCCTTGGGAAGCTGCATGGCCCCGGCCTCGTCGGCGAGTTGCATGGCGGCGATGACGTGCATAGATACTCCGGTGGCGCCAACCGGGTGTCCCTTGGCCTTCAATCCGCCCGACCGATTGACCGGCAGCCTGCCGTCCGGTGCGGTCCAGCCTTCCAGGATGGCACGGGCACCCTGGCCATGCGGCGCCAGGCCCATCGCCTCGTACTCGATCAGCTCAGCAACTGTGAAGCAGTCGTGCGTTTCGACGAAAGACAGGTCGGGCAGCTTGAGGCCGGCGTCGTCGAGGGCGCGCGACCAGGCAATGGCGCCCCCCTCGAACCGCGTCGGGTCGCGACGGGAAAGCGGCAGGAAGTCGTTGACGTGGACGGCGGCCCGGAACCGCACCGCCTTGCCCATGGTGCGGGCGGTCTCCTCGTCGGCGAGGATCAGGGCGGCAGCGCCATCAGACACCAGGGAGCAGTCGGTGCGCTTCAACGGCCCCGCGACGTACGGGTTCTTGTCGGAGGGGGTGCGGCAGAACTCGTAGCCAAGGTCCCGGCGCATCTGGGCGTAGGGATTGTCCACGCCGTTGCGGTGGTTCTTGGCAGCGATGGCGGCCAAGGCGTCGGACTGGTCACCAAAGCGCTGGAAGTAGGTCTCGGCAATGCGGCCGAAGACACCCGCAAAACCGCCAGGAGCGTCGGCCTCCTCGCGGCGGTAGCTGGCGCCGAGCAGGTTGTCGCCGACCTGCGGCCCGGGAGTGGCGGTCATCTTCTCGGCGCCGACGACAAGTGCGAACCGGCCACGGCCGGCTGCAAGGAAGTCGCGGGCGCCGTACACCGCCGCGGAGCCTGACGCGCAGGCGTTCTCGTACCGTGCTGCCGGCTTGAAACGCAGGTCCGGCAGGGACTGAAGCACCAGCGAACTGGGGAAGTCCTGCTTCGAGAAGCCGTTGTTGAACAAGCCGACGAACACGCCGTCCACCTCGGACGGGGCGATCCCGGCGTCGGCGATGGCCGCGCCTGCCACGCGCCCGATCAGCGCCTCAACGTCCGGCTCCTCCAGCTTGCCGAAGGGCAGGTGCGCCCAACCAACGATGCAGGCTTCCGTCATGGTGCTATCTCCTGTTGCGTGGAGCGCCGGCCGCTGCGGGCTGGCGCCGGGATGAGGGGGTGGACAGGTCCGAGGCGCCGGCCGGCTTGGACAGACGCTCGGCAAGGCGATGTGCTTCGGCTTTGAGCAGCGCAGCCAGCTCCTGTTGCCGCGCCTCGCCGAGGCGAGCCTCGATGGCGGCGATGGACAGGGCGCCCTCGCACCGCCCTTCCCGGTTCAGGACTGGTACGCCCACGCCCCAGCTTCCTGCCATGAGCAGGCCGGGATTGAGGGCGTACCCGCGCGCGCGCGTCTGGGCCACCAGGTCACGGAGCAGCGCGAGGGAAAGGGCCGGGTAGCGGGCCTCTATTTCCTCCGCGCTTGCAGCGATGGCAGCCTCCGCCTCGCTCGCCGTCAAGGCAGCCAGGATTGCGAGGCTGCCCGCACCGACACCGAGCGGGTGGCGGTCACCGGCATTGAGCACATGGGTGCGGATCGGGAAGGTACCCTCCTCGCGGTGCAGGCAGACGGCGTGCCAGTCGCGCCGCACGGACAGGAACGCCGTGTCATCCGATGCCGAGGCGAGACGGGCCAGCGACGGAAGCGCCGCGCGATGTATGCCGAAGCGCTCGGCCGCGAGCGCCCCGATGACGAACGCCTCCGGGCCGAGGTGGTACAGGCGCGTCCCGGAATCCTGGTCCACCAACCCCAACCGCTCCAAGGCGCGCAGCAGCCGGTGCGCCGTCGGCTTGGACAAGCCGGACTGGGCGATTAGGTCTGCAAGCCGCGCGCCGCGCCCGGTTGCGGACGCCACCAGGCGCAGCAGCCCCGCCGCGCGGTCGAGCGCTTGGGTCCCGGATGCTTCCTCGCCCGCCTTATTCATAGTGCAGTGCAGCAAATTTCATAATGTGGACTTTTTCTGCGTTGTCGCAACTGGATTTGCAAAGCGTTTGTAATGAGTTATGAGTCTGTCTGTCAAACTTTGAAAGCAACACTCTTCTTAGTTCCACAATACGGACCTAAAGCAATTTTCTTTCAAGGCCCGGCACCTGCCTTTGGCTTGCTTGCGGGACAACCCCGTCCACGAAACAGAACCATTCAATCCCACTAAGGAGGACGATCCATGCCGACCCTGAGCCGTCGCCGCTTCGCAGCCGCTTCCCTTGCAGCGCTACCCCTCGTCGCAGTCCGGACCCGGCCGGCACGGGCCGCGGAGTTCAGCTATAAGTTCGCCAGCAACCTGCCTGCGACCCATCCCTTGAACGTCCGTGCGAGCCAGGCCGCGGCCCGCATCCTGGAAGCCACCGGCGGCCGGGTGGAACTCCGTGTTTTTCCCAACAACCAGCTCGGCTCTGACACCGACACGCTGAGCCAGCTCCGGTCCGGTGCGGTCGAGTTCTTCACTCTGTCCGGCCTGATCCTGTCCACGCTCGTGCCCGCCGCCTCGATCAACGGCGTGGGCTTCGCCTTCAAGGACTACGGCCAAGTCTGGGCGGCGATGGACGGCAAGCTCGGCGAGTACGTCCGCGGCGAGATCGGCAAACGCGGCCTGCTCGCCATGGACCGCATCTGGGACAACGGGTTCCGCCAGACCACGACCAGCACAAAACCGGTCACAACCCCGGCCGACCTGCGCGGGATGAAGCTGCGCGTGCCGGTTAGCCCGCTGTGGACCAGCATGTTCACGGCGCTGGGCGCCGCACCGGCCAGCATCAACTTCTCGGAAGTGTACTCCGCCCTGCAAACAAAGATCGTGGACGGACAGGAGAACCCGCTCGCCATCATCGACACGGCGAAGCTGTTCGAGGTCCAGAAGTTCTGCAGCCTGACCAACCACATGTGGGACGGTTTCTGGTTCCTCGCTAATCGGCGGGCCTTCGAGCGGCTGCCCAAGGACGCCCAGGAGGTCGTCTCCCGCGAAGTCAACCGCGCCGCCCTCGAAGAGCGCGGCGACGTTTCCAAGCTCAATGCTGAACTCCAGGACAAGCTCGCCGGCGCCGGCTTACAGTTCAACCCGGTGGAGGCCGCGGCCTTCCGCGACCAGCTCCGGACCGCCGGCTTCTACAAGGAATGGCGGGGCAAGTACGGCGACGAGGCGTGGAAGGTGCTTGAGGGTGCCGTAGGAGGGCTGTCGTGAGCGCGGCCATGGAGGCCGCCCCCCTCGCCGCCGCTCCCGCACCCACGTCCATAGCCCGCGCGGAGCGCCACCTGGCCCAGGCCGTTGAAGCGACGGCGGCGGCGCTCGTCGCCGCAGAGGTTGGAATCCTGTTCGTAGGCGTGGTGGCGCGCTTCGCCTTCCACCGGCCTATCGTTTGGACAGACGAGCTGGCCAGCATCCTCTTCCTTTGGCTGGCCATGCTCGGAAGCGTCATCGCCCTCAAGCGCGGCAGCCACATGCGGCTGACCGCGCTCGTGTCGCGGTTGCCGCCCGCGTGGCGCGCACGCGCGGAAATCCTCGCCATCGGCGTCGCAGCGCTGTTTCTCCTGCTTCTGCTGCCGCACGCGGGAGAGTACGCACAGGACGAGTACTACATCGAAACCCCGGCCCTGGGCTGGTCCAACATCGTCCGGGCGGGCGCGATCCCGGTCGGCTTCGCGCTCATGCTCCTCACCTGCGCCGTGCGCCTGCTGCGGCAGCCGCCGGCCGACCTCCTCGTGGTCGGCCTGGCCCTGCTCGTCATCGGGGGCGCGCTGGTACTGGGCGGCCCGGCGCTGAAGAGCTTGGGGAACTGGAACCTCGTGCTGTTCTTCGTGGTGCTGGTGCTGGCCGGCGTGCTCGCGGGGGTGCCGATTGGCTTCGTGTTCGGCACGGCGACGCTCGCCTACCTGGCCACGACCACCAGCACGCCGTTGACCGTCGTAGTATCCCGCATGGACGAGGGCATGAGCAGCCTCATCCTGCTGGCCGTGCCCTTGTTCGTGTTTCTTGGCACCCTGATCGAGATGACCGGCATGGCAGTCGCCATGGTGGCCTTCCTCGCCGCCCTGCTCGGCCATGTGCGCGGCGGACTGTCGTATGTGCTGCTGGGGGCGATGTACCTGGTCTCCGGCATCAGCGGCGCGAAAGCGGCGGACATGGCGGCGGTCGCCCCGGTGCTCTTCCCCGAGATGAAGCGCCGCGGCGCCGACGAGGGCGAGATGGTCAGCCTGCTGTCGGCGTCCGGCGCGATGAGCGAAACGATCCCTCCCAGCCTCGTGCTCATCACCATCGGCTCCGTCACTGGCGTCAGCATCTCGGCCCTGTTCACGGGCGGCCTGCTGCCGGCCCTCGTCCTGGCGCTTGCGCTGGCAGCGGTCGCATGGCGCAATTCCCGCGCCGACGACTTAAGCGCCGTCCGCAAGGCCAGCCGGGCGGAGGTGGGCCGTGCCCTCCTCGTCGCCCTGCCGGCGCTGGCGCTGCCCTTCCTGATCCGCGCCGCCGTGGTGGAGGGGGTCGCGACGGCCACGGAGGTCAGCACCATCGGCATCGCCTACGCGGCGGTGGCCGGACTGCTGCTCTACCGCCGCTTCGAGTGGCGCAGGCTGTATCCCATGCTGGTCGAGACCGCCTGCCTGTCCGGCGCCATCCTGCTCATCATCGGCACCGCCACCGGGATGGCCTGGGCGCTGACGCAGTCGGGCTTCTCGCGCCAGCTCGCGCAAGCGATGGCTGCGGTCCCAGGCGGTTCCTGGGGGTTCCTGGCGGTTTCCATCGCTGCCTTCCTGGTGCTCGGCAGCATCCTGGAGGGCATCCCCGCCATCGTGCTGTTCGGGCCGCTGCTGTTCCCCATTGCCCGCACCATGGGCGTGAACGAGGTCCACTACGCCATGGTGGTCGTCCTCGCGATGGGGCTTGGGCTGTTCGCGCCGCCGTTCGGGGTCGGCTACTACGCGGCTTGCGCCATCGGCAAGGTCAGTCCGGACGCCGGGATGCGGCGCATCTGGCCCTATATGGGCGCCCTCTTGGCCGGCCTTGTGGTCGTTGCGGCAGTTCCCTGGCTCAGCACGGGGTTCCTGCCATGACCGGGAGGTTTGAGGGCAAGGTCGCCCTCGTCACCGGCGGCCTGTCCGGCATCGGACAGGCCATCGCCCACCGTCTCGCCGACGAGGGCGCACGGGTCGTGGCCGCCGACCTCTCGGCCGGGATGAGGCCACTCGGCCGCGAAACCATCGCACCGGCACAGCTCGACGTTTCCGATCCGGCCTCTGTCGCTGCTTTGGTCACAGAGATCGAGGCGGCGCACGGCAAACTAGACGTGCTGGTCAATAGCGCCGGCATCGGCAAAGACGTGCCGTTCCTAGACACCTCCCTGGATCTGTTCGACCGCATCGTGGCGGTGAACCTGCGCGGGACGTTCATCGTCGGGCAGGAAGCGGCCCTCCTGATGGCCCGGGGCGGCGGGGGTAGCATCGTCAACATCGCCTCCGTGTCCGGGATGCGCGGCAATGTCGGACGCGCCGCCTATGGAGCATCAAAAGGCGGCGTCGTGGTGCTCAGCCAAGTCATGGCAGTGGACCTTGCCGCCCATGGCATCCGGGTGAACGTGGTCGCGCCGGGACCGATTGACACTCCCCTCGTCGCAGCCATGCACGACCCGGCGATCCGGGAAGCGTGGACGTGCGCTGTCCCTCTGCGCCGTTATGGTTCCCCGGAGGAGGTCGCTGCTGCGGCAGCCTTCTTGTCCTCGGACGAGGCAAGCTTCGTCACCGGGCACGTCCTGGCCGTGGACGGTGGCTTCCTGGGCACCGGCTTGTCAGGTAGATAAGCATCAACGGCCAGACATCGGTCGGACACTGGTGGCGAATTCGGGAGCCTGGCGGGGCTGGCGGCGTTGGGGCAGCTTTCCATCCGGAGAGTGCCCGTGTCGCTTCGCCCGCAGCAGCCGATCCCGCCCGTGCCCGACGACACCGCCCGTGTCGCCCGTGCCGCGTTCCGCCGTGGCAACGCCTGCCTGATCCTGCGTGACCGGCTCGGCACGCTGTTCACCGACGCCGACTTCGCTGACGTTTATCCCAGGCGCGGCCAGCCGGCCTACGCGCCATGGCGGCTCGCGCTGCTGACGCTCATGCAATTCGGCCTGTGCGGCTGAGAGGAACAGAAAACCGGCATAAGGAAGATTGCTCTTATGTAGCGCCGCCATGAGCAACTAACAGATCTTGGTCACATGTTTTGGCGCAATCTTATGTCTCCGGCCGTCTTCGCAAAAATCCTTGCAAAAGAGGGGCTTCCGCGTGGGAGTTTTGCGAAGCCTAAACCATTGAAATACCATGTGCGGACTGGCTCTCGCAGAACTCAGGACTTTCGCATATCTGCGTATTTCGCATGGCTTATGCCGCTTTTCTGTTCCTCTCAGCCGTACAGGCCGAGATCGCGCTGGCCTGTGCCTCGCACCGGGGGGAACCAGGCCATGTCGAGGCCGTGGGCGCCTGGCTGGCTGGGATTGGCTTCGGCGAGGGTGACCTGGAGTGCGGCACCGATGCGCCCGTGAGCCAGGCTGCTACCATCAACCTGGCCAAGGCGGGCGGGCGTCCGTCAACGCTGCATCATCAATGCTCCGGTAAGCACGCCGGCTTTCTGAGCACGGCCAGGCACCTCGGACTGGACCCTCACGGCTACGTCCACCGTGACCATCCCATCCAGAAGCAAGTTTCCGCTGCTTTATCCGAGATGACCGGGACAGACCTGAATGCCGCGCAATGTGGCTGCGACGGGTGCGGCATCCCAACGTTCGGGGTGCCGCTGGCCGCGTTTGCCCGCGGCATGGCCCGCCTGTCCGACAGGTCAGGTCTGGACCCCTTGCGGGAACTCGCAGCCTGCAAGGTGCTGGACGCGATGGTGGCGGAGCCGTTCTTCGTGGAGGGCACCGGCGGTTTCGTCACGGACTGCATGACGGTGGCGGGTGGCTCGGTTCGCCTCAAGTCCGGGGCGGAGGGCGTGTACGCCGCTGTACTTCCCGGTCTCGGCTATGGCGTCATCGTCAAGATTGAGGACGGCTCGATGCGAGCCGCGGAGCTGGTAATGGCCTCTCTGCTTAATGCCCTTGGCTGCCTAGACGACGAGCAACGGCACCTGCTTGAACCACGGCTGCAACCAACTCTCCTGAGTGCGGCTGGTTGCGTGATCGGAAGCCTGCGAGTAACGCCAGCCGTGCGAAGCATCGCATGACTGCTGTTGATAGATGATGTCCGTCAAACCAACCCCAGACGACCGCGACCGCCCTGTCCATCAACTCCAAAAGCCGCTGACGGCAAGGCGGACCTTTTGATTGCCGGACGGGAAAACAGCCAACTCTGCTTGGCGCGTGCGACAACACCTGGGCGGGCGCTGCCCCTACATCCTCATGCCCCGGCGCTGCCCTTGGCGCTCGCTTTCCGCCTCGCGCTGGGCCGCCGCTGCACCCGCCCGCTCCCCTGCCTTCAAGGCCGCGGTCAGCCCGGCCACCCGGTCCAGCACCGGCCGCTGCTCGGGTGCCACGGATGCCGCCACGACTGCACCCGGCCGTCCCTCGGCCCGCAGCATGGCACGCACGCCCTCCTGCCCAAACCGTTGCTCCACGGCGACGCCAAACGCCCGCAGCTCGCC
>CAXUIQ010000136.1:0-8963 GCA_964250815.1 uncultured Acetobacteraceae bacterium | reverse complement strand
CGCCCGGCGAGTCCAGGCCGCCCGCCAGCGGCGCATCATCCAGGCCGCGCGCCAGCGGCGCGACGCCGGCCGGGCCGCCCTGCGCGTCCTCGGCCCAAACGTCGCCGATGATCCAGGGCAGCGGGTAGGTGCGCGCGTCGGCGCGCAACGGGAAGTCGCCGTTGCCGTAGAAGTGGGTCCAGACGATGCCGCCGTGCTCGCTGGCCCAGTAGGAGTTCGTGTAGCAGGGCGTGATCTGCTCCATGCCGAACTGCTGCACCGCGGGCGAGGTCGGCTCGGCGCAGAAGGTCGCCACCCGCAGCGACGACAGGTCGTAGGCCGCGAGGTCGCGCACGTTCTGCTCGTCCTGCATCACGGTCTTCAGGAACGTCACGCCGGCCTTGAGGATGGTGACGCGATGCCGTTCGATGATGGAAGCGAAGCGGCCGCTGTGCGGGAACACCGGCGCCCCTTCGGCCATCACGCTTGTCACCCGGGTGGCGAGCGGGGCCGAGATCATGTAGCTCTGCCCGGTGATCCAGCCGGGATCGGCCACGACGTAGATCACGTCGCCGGGCCGCGCGTCGAACGCCACGCGCATGGTGGAGGCGATGCCGGCGACGTAGCCGCCATGGACGTGCACCACGCCCTTGGGCTTTCCCGTCGAACCCGACGTGTAGATGAAGAACAGCGGGAACTCGGCGTCGAGCGCCCGAGCCGGCGCCGCGTCCCAGACCACGCGCACGAAGTCCGCCGCCGGCAGGGCAAGCAGCGACGCCTCGTCCGCCGCGCTGAAACCCAGCTTCGCCGCGCTTTCGAGCAGGACCGTCGCCGCCGCGTCGGTCAGCGCATGGCTCCAACGGTCGCGCTCGGCGCGCCAGACAAGGTTGGGTTGCGCAGCGTGGCGCACGACCACGACGGCGTCCACGCGCGGCGGCGTGGTCACGAGCGCCTCCGCGACCGCGATGCGCACCCGGGCGGCCTCGGCCGAGCTGAGCCGGTCAGCGCGGCCCAGTTCCCGCAGGGCGCGTCCGACGCCGCGCATCACGTCGCTGCGCTCCACCGTGACTTCGCCGGCAAGCGTTGATGAAACGGCCTCGACGACCAGGCTCCGGTCGGCTGCCGGCAGGCCAAGCGCCTCAAGGCGTGCCGACACGATGGCGCAGGCGACGCTGACCGGGACGTAGTTGTCGAGGGCCGGGTCCGTGTATGCGGTCTTGAACGGCACGACCTGCGCGTTGCGGTAGCCGCCATCGGCGGTGATGACGACGCGCGCCCCGGCGTCGTGGATGCGGTCGCTCAGGGTCTTGTCGCTGAAGCCGCCGAACACCGGGGTGTAGATCACGCCGATGCGCTTGGCGGCCTCGATCCAGAACACCTGGGCCGGGATGTTGGGCAGGTTGAGGGCGATCCGGTCCCCGGCGGCAAGGCCCAGCTCCCGCAGCGCAATGGCGCACTTCGCGGTTTCGAGCAGCAGGCGGCGCCACGACACGGGGTAGCAGTCCAATGGCCCGCCACGGCCGCCGTTGGCCGCCATGTCCCAGCGGTCGCCCTCGAAGATGAACGCCGCCGCGTCGCCTACGCCGGCGAGGACATGCCGGTCAACCTCGTTGAAGCAGGCGTTCGTGCGCGCGCCTTCGAACCATTTCCAGAACGGCGGGTCATCGGCGTTGAAGGCGCGCTCCCAGGGCGCGAACGTCGGCGGCAGGCCCGCCGTCACCGGCTCGGCTGTTTTTGCGTCCCAGCCGGTCCACGCGCCGGCCGCTTCGTCCCAGGTCAGCCAGGCGCCATCGGGACCCAGCGTGGGCACCAGCCAGTGCAGCATGGATTTGGCGACGTCGCCGTGGAACGCTCCGGGGTCGGCCAAGCACTTCGCGCGGATCGCATCCCACTCCGCGCGGCTGCGGATCGGGTTGCGCTCGGCCTTGCGCGGAACATCCGCGGCCAGGCGAGCGCCGCCAAACGATCCACAGGGCAGGCCCTCATCCATCCCCACCCCTTGCTACTCTCTTCTGCTTTGAGCAAGGCTCAGTAAAGAGCCGCACGCGGCCGTGAGCAACCATGGCATCGACTAGCTGCATGCAAACGTGTCAACGCCTCGACACGGCCGCAGTGGTTTAGTTAATCTTGTAAAGCGTTGTTGCGGGCCTTCAGGGGCGTTCTTGCACGGGTCAGTGGAGTGGAGGTTGACGCCGTTCGCGCTGCCGAGAGCCAAGGCGCGTGGGGGCCTCGTCGTCAGCCGCGAGAGGGAGCGCTGGCTCCGGCGCGCCGTGGACCAGGGCAGGTGGCCAAGGGTTCGCCACGCACAAGCTGCCCAAGAAGGCGCCGGCCGCCACGTGCGGTGACCGCGGACGGGCTGAGAGGCTGCAACGCCGCGCCCGCCCGGCCTCAAGCGCGGTCGGGGCTACTGCGTCCGTTTTCCGCGCGTGTGCGACATGCTGTCCTGCGTGCGGACCACGAACCATTGGTCAATCATCGCATCGGCCCGAAACCGCAGCAGTTCACGGAGCACCTCCACGTCGTTGCACACGTCAACCGGATCGGCAGCCAGCGCCGCCCGGAGGGCGCGCTTCAGCCATGGGCTGAACCCGGGGTGGGCAAGCACCCAAGCGATGCGTCGCTCGGCCTCGTCCACGGCGTCAGGGTGAAGTCGGGACGCAGCCATGCCTCTTCCTTCTTGGGCTTCTTGGTCAGATCAAGGCTCGCGGCTGCAACGGTCACAGCTGCCACGGTCAGCGGCGACGGCCCGAGCGTGGCCGATCAGTTCCAGGCTGGCGGCGCGTCCGGTTCCCTGGCTGTACTTGCCGGACAGGCCGGGGCAACCTCGACGTGCAGGCCGAAACGCCGCCGGGGGCATCGGCCCGCACGAAGGCGTTCACGCGGGCCGCCATCGTCCGCCTCCGGCGCGGCGGCGGATGGCCTGTCCCTCCCCGGCGAGCGCGAACAGATGGACCCAACCGTTGTCGAGGAGGTGACGGACGCCTTCGTGCTTGCCGATGACACGCTCGATCTCGGCCTCGGGCGCCTCGATGAAGACGTTCAGGCGCAGCGGCTCGTGCATGAACCGCGTCCCGTCGTGGACCGATTGCAGCGGCAAGCCGGTCTTGAGATCGCCGGCGTTGCCCTCCAGCACGCCGAGTTGGCCCACGACGTTGTGCAGCGTCTTGTCGCCGGCGCCAAAGGCACGGTTGTTCACCGTCGAGCCGTAGTACTGCAGGTTGATCCAGCTTGCCACGACCATGGGCGCGGTCATGATGAGTTCGAGGGTGCCGAAGCCCGCGTCCCTGCGCCAATCATAGTCGTGCAGGAAAACGCGGCCGCCGAGGTCGAGCCCTTGCGTCCGCGTGCGCGGGGCGGCGATGAACGCGGCGCATCCGGCCAAGCCCCATTCGGGGCGTACTTGCGACCAGTCGCGGCTGCGCGCGACGACCTTGCGGTCCACGCCGGCCTGTCCGCCCAAGCCGAGCAGCGCCGCCCGCTCCATCCGGGCGAGGGCCGCGGCTTGGGCCAGTTGCCCGCGCAGGCGGCCGAGCGCCTCGCGGTGCGTGGCCGGAACCTGCTCGGCGTCGAAGATCCTGACCTCGTCGGTCGTGGTGTCGTGCAGGCCGCCGAGGAACCAGGTGTCGAGGGGAACCACGATGCCGCGGCCTTCCAGCCCGGCCCGGACGCCCGGGTCGTTCAGGATGCCAGCCGCGACACGCGCGTTGGCCTCGCCCGTGTGGCCGCCGCACGCTCCGCAGTCGAGGCCCGAGGCGTGGGGGTTGTTGACCGTCGTCGAGCCGTGGCCGGCCAGCAGGACCAGGGGCGCAAAATCCTGGGTCAGCGACATGGCGCGCAGCACGGCCTCCGCCATGTCGAGCCGCTGCGCATCGGAGAAGCCGGTCGGCCGTCCCGCGACCTCGCGCGGAGCGAGGCGCGGCCCGATCCGGCTGATGCCCCTCCTGTCGAGGCCGTCGGTGTTGGGATCGCTGACGGTGCGGGTCAAGCCGGCGCTGTCGCCCACCAGCTTGACCCCGAACAGCAGGCCCGCCGTTTCGACATAGGCGAAGGAGGAGACCGCCGAGAGCTTGAATGCCTTCCATGCCTTGACGGCGCGCCGCCGCAGCAGCCGCAGCCCCAATATCTCGGCTTCCTCCTCCTCGGAGGCGCCGTTCACCGCTTCGCAGACCACGAAGGCGGGCTTGAGCAGCACGGGGCACTGCGCGCCGCCGGTCATGCGTCCGATCGGCACGTACTCGATGGGGAAGCCGAAGAAGCCGGCGAAGCCGATCGTCTGGGCATCCGGGCAGGCCGCCTCCAGCGCGCGTCGGAACACTTCCGAGCGGACGTCGATGCAGAAGGCCGCCTGCACCGGGGGCCGTGCCGCGGCGGGTGCGGGGCCGGAGGGAGCAGCCTTCCGCAGCAGGCGCGCGAGGAGCCGGCGCTGGAACGCCGCTTCATAGGCTTCCTGCAGGACCAGGTCGATGGCGAGGTCGGGATCGTCGCCGAGCCGGTCGTCGGCGGGAAGCGCCGCAGCGGCCTGCATGGCGGACCGCCAGGCGGTGCGGAACGCCTCGTCGTCGCGCTGGAGGAACAGGGCGTAGCCCCAGACGACCCGGATCGCCAGCAACTGGACAAGGGTGTCGTCCCCGCGCCCGTGGAGGGCGCTGTCCCAGACGCGGTAACGGGCGTACGCGGCCCAGCCGCCGATGTCGAACAACGCTCGGAACAGGTAGTCCTCCACCGCCCGGGCGGGGATGCCGAGGGTCTCCACGACGGCGGCGATCGCTTCCACCGGCTCGTCGGGCAGGGCCGCGACGGCGGCGCGGAAGCCCCGGACCCCCATGGCTTCGGGATTGCGGTCGTGGCGCATGCAGGCGCGCCACGCCGCATAGGGCGGCAAGCCCCGCGTCGGCAGCCGCCAAGCCGCTTGCCCCTCGTCGAAGTAGGCGGCGCACCACTTGGAAATCTCATCGGTCATGAACGCCGTGCGGGACGCATGGCGGTCGCCGGAGGCCAGGGTGTCGAGCACTTCGGCGACGGTGGCGACCACGGCGCCGGCCGGGGCTGCGGCCGCTGGCTCCTGCGCCAGCGCCTGCTTCAACGCTCCGATGTCCCCCGGCACGGCGGTGCCCGCCGGGACGGCCGCGAGGGCCGTGGCGAGGTCGCCGTCCACCATGAGTCCGGACGCCAGCGCTTCGCGGTAGAAGACGCGAGGCATGAGCATGTTCGCGCGGGCCACCCGGCGCAGGGTGGCGCAGGTGGCAGCGAAGCTCTGGCGGCTGAAGCCGAGAAACGGGTTCACGGCGACGAAGTGCTTCAACGGCCACAAGGGCGCGATCTTCCCGCAGGCCTGCGCGATGCCCGTCTCGATCTCGGTTCGACTCAGCCGGGCCGGCATGGCCTCGGCCGCGGCTCCGACCGGCTGCCCGGCGTCGGGGGCCAGGGTTGCGCTCATCGGGAGGTTCCTTCAGCCGACGTGGGGACAGGGCCGCTCGCGGCGAGCCAGGCCGGCCGGCCAGGCCAGAACCGCAGCGCCAGCCGGTTCGCGAGCGTGTTGATGTAAAGCCCGTTGGAGACATGGACGTAGAGCGCGAGCCATCGGGTCTCGCCCGGTCGGCCGGGCAGCAGGCCCTGCAGCACCGTCACCGCCGCGAAGCCCAGGATGACGGCGCCTATGATGGCGAGGTCGAACGGTCCGCGCAGGGGTTCGGCTGCCGGCAGCGAGCCTGCGAGCAGGCGCTCGGCGGCGAATTGCAGGCCGAAGTAGGCGGCTGCCACGACGACTGCGAGCGCCAGGGTGCGGCCGAGCACGTAGGCGTCCGGCCGCTCGTCAAGCGCCTGGGTCACGAGATGGGTGAGGCCGAGCAGCAGCACGGCGCCCAACGCGAACACGCCCGGCCGGGAGACGATGGTCACGCCAAACAGCGCGCCAACCGCGAGGGTCACTGCCAGCACGGCGGCGGCAGCCAAGGTCAAGCGCGCGGGGTGCGGCCGCCCGCCCGGGCTTGGCGACCAGGATGCCCGCGCAAGGTCGAGGACGCTGCCAGACGACAGGAAGGCGTGCGCCTTGTAGAGCGAATGGGCGACGATGTGCAGCAACGCCGCCGAAAAGGCCCCCAGCCCGCATTCCAGCATCATGAACCCCATCTGGGCGATGGTGGAATAGGCCAGGGACACCTTGACCGAGGTCTGCGTGAGCATCACCACCGAACCGAACAGCGCGGTGGTCCCGCCAACCACGACCAGCAGGTCGAGCGCCGGCGTGGACAGGGCAATCAGGCCGGAGAACCGCAGCACCAGGAAGCCTCCGGCGTTGATCACGCCGGCGTGCAGCAGCGCCGAGACCGGCGTCGGCGTTTCCATCACCTCGGTCAGCCAGCCGTGCATCGGAAACTGCGCCGACTTGAGCAGGGCGGCGGCGGCAAGGAGCGCGGCGATGGCGTTGATCGTTCCGCCCGGCGTCCCGGAGGCCGACCGCAGGGCATCGGCGCCAGCGAACACCGCCGCGTAGTCCAGGCTGCCGAAAGCGCGGTAGGCCAGCGCCATCGCGCCGAGCAGGCAAACGTCGCCGATGCGGCTTGCAACGAACTTCTTGCGCGCGGCAAGCCGGGCGGCGGGCCGGTCGGGGTAGAACAGCAGCAGCTTGTTGAGGCTCAGGCTGGTGGCGACCCAAGCGAGCGCGAGCTGCAGCATGTTGCCGGCGGCGATCAGCAGCAGGACTGCCGCGAGCGTGAGGCACAGCCACCGGGTGAACCTGGGCTGGCCGGGGTTCCCATCGAGGTAGTTGCGGCTGTACAGCATGACGATCAGCCCGACGAACGCGACCAGGCCGAACATCACCGCGCTGAGCGCGTCGAGGTAGAAGCCAAGCCCAAGCCCGGCGACGCCGAGCGTTCCGGTCCTGATCGGGCCATGTGCGGCAACGGACACCGCGGCCACCAGGGCCAGGGCCAGGGTGGCGCCGGACGCGCCAACGGCCAACCGGACCGCCGTCTTCGGCGGGATGCCGCGGCGGCCTGCGCCGAAGCCCGCCGCCACGAGCGCGAGCGGTCCGAGGGTTGCCAACCAAAGAAGGGGCGAGGTCATTGTCGTCTCCGGCGCGAGGCGACCCGATCGGTAGCCAAACCGGCCGGCACTGGAAAATACAAAGATTGCGGCGTATCGTTCGTTTTCGTAGAACGGATCGTGGCTGCGCTGAACTACCACCATCTGCGATTGTTCCGGGCGATCGCGCGCGACGGCGGGCTCACCCGGGCGGCCGAACGGCTGAACCTGTCGCAGTCGGCGTTGTCGGCGCAACTGCAGAAGCTCGAAGCCATGCTCGGCCATTCCCTGTTCGACCGCCGGGGCAAGCGGCTCGTTCTGACGGAGGCCGGCCGGATCGCGCTCGACTACGCCGACACGGTGTTCGAGGCGGGCGACGAGCTTGTGAGCACGCTGCAGGGCCGCCCGCCGGGCAGCCGCCAGGTGCTGCGGATCGGGGCGCTCACTACCCTCTCGCGCAACTTCCAGCTCCAGTTCCTGCGCCCGCTGGTGGGCCGGGCGGATGTCGAGCTGGTCGTCCGCTCGGGCACCATGCGCGAGCTTCTGGTCCAACTGGAGTCGCACGCGCTCGACCTGCTTCTCGCCAACCAGCCCGTGCAGCAGGACGCGCGCACCCCTTGGCAGAACCACCTGATCGACGAGCAGCCCGTAAGCCTCGTCGGCTGCCCGAGCGCCACGCCGTTCCGGTTCCCCGAGGACCTGCGCTCCACGCCCGTGCTGCTGCCGAGCCTCGACAGCGAAATCCGCCTGGCCTTCGACCGGATGCTGGAAGCCTCGGGCGTCAGGGCGATCATCCTGGCCGAGGTGGACGACATGGCCATGCTGCGCCTTTTGGCGCGCGAAAGCGGGGGCTTGGCGCTTGCCCCGCCCGTGGTCGTGCAGGACGAACTCCGCTCAGGCCTCCTCGTCGAACGCTGCCGGCTGCCGGACATCAAGGAACGCTTCTACGCCATCGTGCAAAGGCGGCGGTTCCCGAACCCTCTGCTGGCCGATCTGTTTCGTGTCGCGCCGGAGCTTCCCGGCATCCCGGACGGTCCACGCCCGCGCCCACCGGCATGAGAGGAGCGGGCCAAAAAACGCCAGCCCGGGCCGCGGGGCGCTGCCGTCCCGAACGCCGCCCTGCCGGTGCCGACCTCGGCGATGATGGTCGCCGCGGGCCGCGCGTCCACGCCAGGGATGGTCACGAGCAAGGCTTGCTGGGCGGCGAACGGCTGCATGGCCGCTCTGACCCTCAGCTACGGACCCCCGAATTCGGGGCCGGCAAGCCCGTCCGGAAAGGCCAGCGTGACCGACAAGCCCGGCGCCGCATCCTCCAGCCGCAGCGCCGCGCCGTGCATCCGCGCCACCGCGGCGACGAGCGCCAAGCCCAGGCCGCTGCCCGGCGTGCTGCGGCTGCGGTCCAGGCGGTAGAACCGTTCCAGCACGCGCCCGCGCTCGCCGGCGGGGATGCCTGGCCCGTTGTCGCGGACGCGCAGCGCGGGGCCGGCGCCGGGCACAGCCCGGACCGACACCTCCACCTGCACGCCGGGGCCGCCGTGGGTCAGCGCGTTCTCGACCAGGTTGGCGATGGCCTGGCGCAGCAGCGCCGGGTCGCCCCGCACGCGCTGGCCCGGCGCCAGGCAGGTCCGGAGGCGCTGCCCGGCGTCCTCGGCGACGGCTGCGTAAAGCTCGGCCACGTCGCCCGCCAGCGCCGACAGGTCCACCGGCTCAAGGCTTGCGCCGGTCAGCCCGGCCTCCACCTGCGCGATGCGCAGCAGGGCGGAAAAGGTCGCCAGCACGCCGTCCAGCTCCGCAAGGCTCGCTTCCAGCGTGCGCGCGTCCGCTTCCGGCTCGCGCGGGCGGGCCACGGCCGCCTCAAGCTGCTGGCGCAGGCGGAACAGCGGGCTGCGCAGGTCGTGCGCGATGCTGGCCGTGGTCGAACGCAGGCCTTCCACCAGCGCCTCCACCCGGGCCAGCAC
>CAXUIQ010000135.1:7396-8982 GCA_964250815.1 uncultured Acetobacteraceae bacterium | reverse complement strand
GGGCGGCGCCCCGCCCGACATCTACAACCCCGCCGGACAGGACTGGGGCCTGCCGCCGTTCCATCCCCGGGCATTGCAGGAGGAGGCATACCGGAGCTTCGTGGACCTCGTGCGGGCGAACATGCGCCACGCCGGCGGGTTGCGGATCGACCACGTCATGGCGCTCCAGCACCTGTTCTGGGTGCCCAAGGGACGGCCGCCCCAGGAAGGCGCCTATGTCAGCTATCCCTTGGACGACCTCCTCGGCATCCTCGCGTTGGAAAGCCAGCGGCACCGCTGCCTGGTCGTGGGCGAGGACCTGGGCACCGTTCCCGAAGGCTTCCGGGAGCGCATGGCGGCGGGGCGCATCCTTTCATACCGCGTCCTGTTCTTCGAGAAGGACGGACACGGCTTCCTGCCGCCCGGGCGCTACCCCGCCCTTGCCTTGGCCGTCACGGGCAGCCACGACCTTCCCACGGTGCGGGGCTGGTGGGAGGGGGGCGACATCGACCTCAAGGAGAGCCTCGGCCTTTACCCGGCGGCGGACGGGCCGGCGAAGGCGCGGCAGGAGCGGACGCAGGACCGGGAGCAGCTTCTCGCGGCGCTTCGCGAGGAGGGCTTGCTGCCGAAGGACGGCGACGTGGAGGTGGACGCATTGGTCCGGGCGGCCCACGCCTTCCTCGGCCGGAGCAGGTCGGCCCTCGCCATGGCCCAAATCGACGACATCACGGACGAGGCGGACCCGGTGAACGTGCCCTCCACCTCCGACGAGCGTCCGAACTGGCGCCGCCGGCTGTCGCTCACCCTGGAGGAGCTGGGCGACGGCCCGCGCCTCCAAGCCCTGTCCGGCGCCCTTGCATCCGGGCGCGGCACGCCGGGCCAGCAAGCCGATCCCGACCCCGACCAGAAGCGAGGCCCTTGAACCATGACCCCACGCGCAACCTACCGATTGCAGTTCCACAAGGAGTTCGGCTTCGACCGGGCCACGGAGCTTGTCCCCTACTTGGCAAGGCTGGGGGTGAGCCACCTCTACGCCTCGCCGTACTTGAAGGCGCGGCCCGGCAGCACGCATGGCTACGACATCGTGGACCACGACGCCCTCAACCCGGAACTCGGCGACGCCGCGGCGTTCGGGCGCATGGTGGCGGCCTTGCGGGAGCATGGGCTGGGCCAGGTGCTGGACTTCGTGCCCAACCACATGGGCGTGGGCGGTTCCGACAACCCGCTCTGGCTCGACGTGCTGGAATGGGGGCCGGACTCCGCCCATGCCGGCTGGTTCGACATCGATTGGGACCCGGACCGCCGCTACCTCCGCGACAAGCTGCTGGTGCCGTCGCTCGGCGACCAGTACGGCGTCGTGCTGGAGGCCGGGCAGCTCGTGCTGCGCTTCGACCCCGAAGAGGGCGGCTTCGCGGTCTGGGCCTACGGCACCCACAAGCTGCCCGTATGCCCCCTCGGCTACGCCCGCATCCTCGGGAACGCGCATCCCGTGCTGGAGCGGCTCGGGGATGCCTTCTCCAACCTGCCGTCCTGGCGCCCGCCGGTCGGGCGCCGGGGCGCGGGGGGGCCCGGCGGCGGGTGGGGGGGCGGGGGGGGGCCGCCGGGCC
>CAXUIQ010000135.1:2425-7386 GCA_964250815.1 uncultured Acetobacteraceae bacterium | reverse complement strand
CCCGGCACCGCCCACCCCGGCCGGGCCGGGCGGGGGGAGCCCTCCCCCACCCGGCCGCCGGGGCGCCCGCGGGGGGGGCGCCGGGCTGCGGAGCTGAAGGCCGAGCTTGCGGCGGCGGCGCGGGACCAGCCGGACGTGCGCGAGGCCGTTGACGCGGCGCTGGCCCGGCTCAACGGGGAGCCGGGCCAGCTTGAGACCTGGCGCGGCCTGGACGCGCTGATCCAAGGCCAGCACTGGCGGGTCGCCCATTTCCGCGTCGCGGCGGACGACATCAACTACCGCCGCTTCTTCAACATCAACGACCTTGCCGGCCTGCGCATGGAGCTGCCGGACGTGTTCGACCACGCGCACCAACTGGTGTTCCGCCTGCTGGAGGACGGCACGGTGGACGGGCTGCGGATCGACCACATCGACGGGCTGCTCGATCCCAAGGGCTATCTGGAACGCTTGCGCGCCAAGATCGGCAGCGGCTGCTACCTCGTCGTCGAGAAGATCCTGGCGGCGCACGAGGCGCTGCGCGAGGACTGGCCGGTGGAGGGCACCACGGGCTACGAGTTCGCCAACCTGGTGCTCGGCCTCCTGGTGGACCCGGCGGGCGAAGAGGGCTTCACCCGCACCTACGCCGCCTTCGCCGGGGAGCGCCAGCCGTTCGCGCGCATCGTCCGCGACTGCAAGCTCCGCATCATGGAGAACGAGATGGCGAGCGAGCTGAACGTGCTCGCCCGCGACGCCAGCCGGGTCGCCCGGCAGAACCCGCGCACGGCAGACTTCACGCGCAACATCCTGCACCGCGCGCTGCGGGAGGTCGTGGCGTGCTTCCCGGTCTATCGCACCTACGTGGACCCGCGCGACCCGCCGACGCAAGCCGACCGGCGCGACCTCGACTGGGCGCTGGCGCAGGCCCGCCGCAACCAGGCCGACACCGACCCCAGCGTGTTCGACTTCCTGGCCAAGCTGCTGTCCGCGGACCTCGTGGCGCAGCCGCGCAGCGGGTTCAGCCGGCAGGCGGTGCTGCGCTGCGCGATGAAGCTGCAGCAATACAGCGGGCCGGTCATGGCCAAGGGCCTGGAGGACACCGCCTTCTACCGCTACAACCGCTTCATCGCGCTGAACGAGGTCGGCGGCCACCCTGACCAGTTCGGCGTGTCGCTCGCGGGCTTCCACAAGGCGAACCGGCTGCGCGCCCAGCGCTGGCCCCACGCCATGCTGGGCACCTCGACCCACGACACCAAGCGCGGCGAGGACACGCGCGCCCGGCTTGCCGTGCTGTCGGAGTGCCCCGAGGAATGGGCGCGGCAGGTGGAGGTATGGAGCCGCATCCTCCGCGCCCGGCAAGGCGACCTGGCGGGCACCGCGCCGCCGGACCGCAACGACGAGTACATGTTCTACCAGCTCCTCGTGGGCACCTGGCCCGTCGAGCTGCTGGGCGACGCACGGCCGGACCCCGAGGCCCTCGGCGCCTACGCCGAGCGGCTCAAGGGCGCGCTCACCAAGTCCATGCGCGAGGCCAAGGTCCACTCCACCTGGGCCGCGCCCGACGCGGCCTACGAGGCGGCGATGTTGGGCTTCCTGGAACTCGCCTTCGACCCCGGGCGGGACGGCCGCTTCTTGGATGCGTTCCTGCCGTTCGTGGAGGGCATCGCCCGGCTCGGCGCCCACAACACCCTGGTGCAGACCGTGCTGAAGCTGACGGTGCCGGGGATGCCGGACATCTACCAGGGCACGGAGCTTTGGGACCTGAGCCTCGTGGACCCGGACAACCGCCGGCCCGTGCAGTACGGCCTGCGCATGCGCCTGCTGGACGAGGTCGAGGCGGCGCTGGAAGTGGACCGGGGCGATGCGATGCCGCGCTTCTTTCGGGACTGGCGGGACGGGCGCTTCAAGCTCGCGGCCCTTGCGACCCTGCTCGGCCTGCGCCGGGACCGGCCCGCGCTGTTTGCCGAGGGCGCCTACGAGCCGGTCGCGGCGCACGGGCCGCAGGCGGACCAGGTGTGCGCCTTCCTGCGCTCGCACGGGGACGCGACGGCGCTTGTCGCCACGGCCCGCTTCCCCAGCCGCTTCCAGGCCGAGGGGTTCGGGCGGGAAACGGCCCTGGCGTTGCCCGAGGCCCTGCAAGGGGCATCGTGGCGCGACGCGCTGACCGGACGGGAGATCAGGGCGGAGGACGGCGCCCTCGCGGCAAGCGCCGTGTTCGCGGCGCTGCCGGCGGCTGTCCTGCTCCCGGCCTTGTAAGCCCGGACCGGCGTGCCGTGCGGGGCCGCCGGCGCCGCCCCTTCCGCGTCGGTCAGGCCTCCCCTTCTTCCCGCTTGAGCAGCGCGTCGTCGATCTGGACCAGCAACTTCGGGAAGTCCACCGGCTTCGGGTGGTAGTCGTCGCAGCCGGCGGCCAGCGCCTTGGCCCGGTCGCCAGCCATGGCGTGCGCCGTCAGCGCGATGATGGGGACCGGCGCCTGCGCGTTGCCGCCCCGCAGCGTGCGGGCCACGGTCCAGCCGTCCATGATCGGCAGGTCCATGTCGAGCAGCACAAGGTCCGGCTTCTCGGCGCCGACCTGCGCCAAGGCCTGCTGGCCGTCATGGGCCAGGACGACATCGAAGCCATGGCGGCGGAGCCGGCGCGACATCATGTCCCAAAGCTCCTGGTGGTCCTCCACAAGCAAGATCCTGGTCACGCCGCCCTGCTCCCGCTTCTGCCTATCCGACGCGCGATGTGATAGCCGACAGGGGTGGCCGCGTCCAAGGGCAGGCCACCGACCGCCGATCCCCGTGCCTGCGCCACTCCAAGCCGCCGCCCGGGCCGCCTCCGCGCAAAGGCAGCCCGGGCACCCACCGAGAAAGCCGCCACATGCCGCCATCCAGCGAACACCAGCCCGGAACGGACCTTCTGCACGTCGCGCCCAACACGGTCCGCACGGGCATGTCGGCGTTGAACGCCGGCGCCGTGGTGGTGGCCGCCTTGTATTTCGGACGCGAGCTGCTGGTGCCCCTGGTGCTTGCGGTGCTGCTCGCCTTCGTGCTGGCGCCGGTCGTCGTCCTGCTGCAGCGCGCCCGGCTTCCCAAGGCTCCGGCGGTGCTGGTCGCCGTGGCGTTCGCCTTCACGATCATCGGCGGGATCGGTGCCGTGGTCGGCGGGCAGGCGACGACGCTGGCCGGGAGCCTGCCGAGCTACCAGGCGACCATCCAGGAAAAGGTGAAGTTCCTGGCCACCGGCACCGAGCTGCTGGGGCGGCTCAACAACTCCTTGCATTCGCTGCTGGGCGGCGGCGCGACAGAGGTGAAGGTCGGCCCGGCGCAAGCCGACGTGGCGGTCGTGCCGTCCTCCCCCGCCGGGCCGGGCGGCGGACTCGGCGCCTCCTCGGCGCTGGTGGTCGTCCGCACCATCGCCCAGCCGCTGTTCGGCCCGCTCGCCTCCACCGGCGTCGTCATCATCTTCCTCATCTTCGTGCTGCTGTCCCGGGAGGACCTGCGGGACCGGCTGGTGCGCCTGGTCGGCCGGCAGGACCTGCACCGGACCATCCTGGCGATGAACGACGCGGCGCACCGCCTGTCCCGCTACTTCCTGATCCAACTGGCCTTGAACTCGGGGTTCGGCACGTTCATCGCGGCCGGCCTCTGGTACTTGGGCCTGCCCAGCCCGCTGCTGTGGGGCATCCTGGCGGGCTTGATGCGGTTCGTGCCGTTCATCGGCAGCTTCATCGCCGTCGCGTCGCCGTTCCTGCTGGCGCTTGCGGTCACGCCGGGCTGGTCGCTGGCCCTGATGGTGCTGGCCCTGTTCATCTTGAGCGACATGGCCATGGGTCAGGTCATCGAACCCTTGCTGTACGGGCACAGCACCGGGCTGTCGCCGATCGCCGTGATCCTGTCAGCCGCATTCTGGGCTTTCCTCTGGGGGCCGGTGGGGCTGCTGATCGCGACGCCGCTGACCGTCTGCCTGGTCGTGATCGGGCGGCACGTGGAGTCCCTGGCCTTCCTTGAGGTCATGCTGGGCGACAGCCCGCCGCTTGAGCCGGCGGAAACGTTCTACCAGCGCGCCCTTGAGGGGCACTCCAAGGAACTCGTCGCCCAGGCCCGGAGGATGGTCGCCGGCTCGTCGCTGGCCCAGTACTACGACCAGGTCGCCATGCGCGGCCTCGCCCTGGCCCAGGCGGACCTGTCGCGCGACACCCTGGCCTACGAGCGGCTTGAAGCCATCCACCGCCAGATCGAGGCCTTGCTGTCCATGCTCGCGGCGGGCCAGGGCCACGCCAAGCTGCAGCAGCCTGCGGCGGCGCCGGCATCCGAGTGGCAAGCGGAGGGCGCCGTCGTCTGCATCCCAGGCCGCGGCCAGCTCGACGACCTGGCCGCGATCATGGCGGTGCAGGTGCTGCAGGACGCGGGGTTCGCCGCGCGTTGCGAGTCCAACTCCATCCTCGGTGCCGGGCGCGACGAGCAGGCCCGCCTCGGCGGCGCCCGGTTGTGCTGCCTGTCCGTGCTGGAGCAGGGAAGCAGCGCGTCCGGCATCCGCTACCTGCTCCGGCGCATCCAGCGGCAGATGCCGGACGCCGCCGTCGTGGTCTGCCTTTGGCACGCGGCGGGCACCAGCCCGCTGCTCGCCGCCTTGCGCGCGGAGGGCAGCGAGGAAACCATCGTCCTGTCGCTGGGCGAGTTGGTGGCGCTGGCCCGGGCGATCTCGGCCCGGCAGCCGCAGCCGGTGCCAAGCCCGGCATGACCGGCGGCGGCTCCGTGCAGCGGTTGGAAGATCGAAACGGCCGAACGGAACGTTGCCGGGAGGCCGGCGTAGTATCCGCTTCGGTCCAAGGTGCTCAGTGATGGATGAACCGGCAACGCGCAGCGATCGGTCGGGCCGCTTGGCGGCTTCCCGCCCGCAACATTCCGCCCTCAGCGTCCTGGCAGGCGTCCTGCTGGTCCTGGGCCTCGGCCTGGCAGCCTGGGCGCTCGTTTCGGCGCAGCAGGCCCGCCAGGCCG
>CAXUIQ010000135.1:0-2415 GCA_964250815.1 uncultured Acetobacteraceae bacterium | reverse complement strand
GGGGGCCCGGGGCCCGGGCCGGCGCCCCGGGGCGGGGGTTGGCGCCCCCCCCCCCCCCCCCGCCCGTGGCCGAGCAAGACCGCGTCCTGGTGGCGAGCGAGAAGCTGCTGTCCACCTTGAAGGACCTTGAGACCGGGGAGCGCGGCTACGCCTTGACGGGGGTGCCGTCCTACCTCGAACCCTATGACAAGGCGAACGCCGCGTTGGACGGCGAAATCAGGGCCGTCAGCACGGACGAGCAGGCGGTCGCACGCCTGGCCGGGTTTGTGCAGGCCAAGCGCGCCTTCGCCCGCCAGGTCGTCGATGCCCGGCGGAGTTCGGGCATGGAGGCCGCCACCGCGCTGATCCTCACCGGGCAGGACAAGGCGTCGATGGACGACGTGCGGTCCGCGGCGGCCAGGCTCCAAGACGCGGCCCGCGCCCGCATCAAGGCCACGGACCGGGCGCAGGCGCGGCTCGGGCCGTTGCTGCAGGTCGGCGCCGCGGCCGCCATCGTCGCGGCGTTCGCGGCAGTCACCTTGCTGGCGGTGCGCCGCCGCCGCGCCGAACGCGCCAGCACGGCGCTGCTCGAAAGCGTCCTGGACAATGCGCCGGTGGGCCTGGGCTTCCTCGACCCGGGCCTGCACGTCCAGCACATGAACCGGGCGCTCTCGACCATGAGCGAACGGGCGCTCCACGCCGCGGTGGGCCGCACGCTTTGGGAGATCCTGCCCGACCTGCGCGACACGCTGGAACCGCGGCTGGCCGAGGTGCTCGAAGCCGGGCGTACCCTCACCAACGTCGAGGTGGCCGCGCAAAGCCGGGCCAACCCGGCCCTGATGCGCGAGTTCCAGTTCGGCTTCTTCCCGCTGCCGGTTGCGGCGGGATCGACGACGGCAGCCGGCGCCGGCGTTGTCGTCACCGACATCACCTTCCGCAAGCGGTCCGAACGCCGGCTGCGCGAAAGCGAGGAGCGCTACCGCACCCTGATCGAGACCAGCGCCTCGATCGTCTGGACGACGACGCCCTCGGGCGAGTTTTCGCCGCCGCAGCCGAGCTGGACGGCGTTCACCGGGCAGGCGCAGGCGGAGTACGAGGGGTTCGGCTGGCTGCAAGCCATCCATCCCGACGACCGGGATGCCACGCTTGAGGCTTGGAACTGCGCCGTGGCGGACCATGCGCTGTATACCATCGACCATCGCCTGCGCCGGGCCGACGGCGAGTGGCGGATCATGGCGGCCCGCGGCGTGCCAATCCTCGACGACGGCGAGATCCGCGAGTGGGTCGGGACCCACACCGACATCACCGAACGCAAGCAGGCGGAGGAAGAGCTGAACGCCGCCAAGGAAGCGGCCGAAGCCGCGAACCGCGCCAAGAGCCAGTTCCTCGCCAACATGAGCCACGAACTGCGCACGCCGCTCTCGGCCGTGATCGGCTACAGCGAGATGATCGAGGAGGAGATGGAGGAGACCGGCGAGCAGCACCTCCTAGGCGACGTGCGCAAGATCCAGTCCAACGCGCGCCACCTGCTGAGCCTCATCAACGACGTGCTCGACCTGTCGAAGATCGAGGCCGACCGGATGACGACCTTTGCCGAGGACTTCGATGCCGAGACCCTTGTGCGGGACGTGGCTTCGACGGTGGACACGCTGGTCCGGCAGAAGAACAACGAGATCGTGCTGGAGCTGGCCCCTGGGCTGGGCACGTTGCACACCGACCAGGTCAAGCTGCGGCAATGCCTGTTCAACCTGGTCAGCAACGCCGCCAAGTTCACCGAGAACGGCCGGATCACGCTGCGGGCGCGCCGGGAGGGAGGCGAGATCGAGTTCAGCGTGGCGGACAGCGGCATCGGCATGACGCCGGAGCAGCTGGAGAAGCTGTTCGAGCGGTTCACCCAGGCCGACGTCTCGACGACGCGCCGCTTCGGCGGCACCGGGCTGGGCCTTGCCATCACGCGGGCGTTCTGCCGCCTGCTGGGCGGCGACGTGACGGTGGCCAGCACCTACGGCAAAGGCTCCACCTTCACCATCCGCCTGCCGGCCGAGATGCCGGAGCAGGCGGAAGAGGCGGAGGAGCCGGCTCCGGAGGCCAAGCCTGGGCAGCACCTCGTCCTCGTCATCGACGACGACCCGGCGCAGCGCGACCTGCTGGGCCGGTTCCTGGAACGGGAGGGCTTCGCAGTCCGCACGGCCCCGGACGGCAAGCTCGGCATCGAGATGGCCCGCACCTTGCACCCCCGCGCCATCCTGCTGGACGTGATGATGCCGCAGATGGACGGGTGGTCGGTGCTCAGCCATCTCAAGGCCGACCACGCCTTGGCCTCCATCCCGGTCGTGATGGTGACGTTCGTCAACGAGCCGGGCCTCGGCGCCGCGCGCGGCGCCGCCGCCCCCGGGCCGCAGCCCGGCGAGTGGGCCCGCCGGAAGGCGGGGCGGG
>CAXUIQ010000134.1:0-8984 GCA_964250815.1 uncultured Acetobacteraceae bacterium | reverse complement strand
CGGGCGTCGCCGGTGCGGAAGAAGCCCTCCTCGGCGAAGGCCGCCGCCGTCTGCGCCGGCGCGCGCCAGTAGCCCGGCGTCACGTTCGGCCCGCGCACGCGCGCCTCTATCTTGCCGTCCCGCTCGCCATCCTGGGGGACCAGCTTCAGCTCCACCCCCGCGGCCGGCAGGCCGACGACGCCGGCGGCCACGGCGCCCGCGCGGTTGCGGAGCGCGAAGGGCGCGGTCTCCGTGCAGCCCAGCCCGGTCATCCAGGAGATGCGGCGGCCCACGGTGCGGAGCGCCAGGCGGTCCATGCGGTCCCAGGTTGCCTGGCCCATCCCGGCGCCGGCGTAGAACAGCATCCGCACCCTGCCGAAGAAGCGCCGGCACAGCGCCGGGTCGTCTTCCAGGTGCCGGGCCAATTCCTCGAAGCCACGGGGCACGTTGGGGTAGAAGGTGGGGGACACGTCCTGCAAGTTGCGGAGGGTGGGGCCGAAGCCGCCAGGCACCGGCCGGCCCTCGTCCACGTATAGCGTGCCGCCGTTGTGCAGCACGAGGCCGAGGTCGTGGTTGCCGCCGAACACGTGGTTCCACGGCAGCCAGTCCAGCAGCACCGGCGGCTCTTCCCCCAGGAACGGGAAGGCGTGCAGGATCATCGCCTGGTTGCTGCACAGCATCCGGTGCGTGGTGACGACGCCCTTGGGCTGCCCGGTGGAGCCGGAGGTGAACAGGATCTTCGCCAGCGTGTCCGGCCCGACCCGGCTGGCGGCGTCGTCCACCGCCGGGCCGGGCACGGCGGCGGCCAGGTCCTGCCAGGGCGTGGCGCCCGGCGGGCCGCCGGCAACGGTCACGACCTCCGCCCCCCGCACGGTGGCGAGCGCCCCGGCGAAGGCGTCGCCATCGGCCGCGAACACCAGGCCGGGCGTCGCCAGGTCCAGGCAGGCCCGCAGGCGCGCGAAGTCCACGGCGGTGCGCGAGTAGGCGACGGACACCGGCACGGCCGGCACGCCGACGTGCAGCGCGCCCAGCATGAGGAGCAGGTGCTCGATCCCGTTGCCGGACAGGATGGCGACGGGACGCTCCGCCGACAGCGGGCGGTCCAGCAGCGCCTGCCCGATCCGTCGCGCCCCTTCCAGCGCCTCGGCATAGCTCAAGCGGCGCCACCCGCCATCCGCGCCGCGCTCCGCCAGCAGCGTGCGGCCCGGCGCCGCGGCGGCCCAGCGTTCCAGCGCCGCGGTGGCGCGGGCAGGATAAGGGCCGAGCGCCGCGCAGGGACGGACCATCACGGCGCCGTCCGGCCTGCGCACGACCCGGGCGTCGTTCGGCGCGATGCCCACGGGCCGGACCGGAGTGCAGACCGGGGCGCTCATGGCGCTGGGCCGCTTCCTGCGCCGCCCCCGGGGCCGACCTTGGCGGCGCGGCCGTCCAGGAAGGCGCGGAGCTGCGCCTTGGCGTCCTTGTCCGCGGTGGCGATGGCGGCCATCAGGCTTTCCATCAGCTCGCCGGTGCGCGGGTCGGCCTCGGCAATGCGCGGCAAGGCGCGCAGCACGGCGAAGGTGGTCAGCGGCGCGGTGGCCGCGGCGCGCTCCGCCAATTCGAGCGCCTTGTCCAGCGCCTCGCCGGGGCCGACCAGGTATTGCGAGAAGCCCGCCGCCGCGCCCTCCGCCGCGCCGTAGGTGCGGCCGGTCAGCATCATGTCCTGCATCCGCGCCAGGCCGATCAGCCGGGGCAGCCGGACCGCGGCGCCGCCGCCGACGAAGATGCCGCGCTGGCCCTCCGGCAGGGCGTAGTAGGCCGTGGCGTCGGCCACGCGGATGTGGCAGGCGATGGCCAGCTCCAGCCCGCCGCCGATCACCGCGCCGTGCAGGGCGGCGACCACCGGCACCGGGCCGTCCGCGATGCGCTCGAAGGCGCGGTGCCATCGCTGGGAATGGGCGACGCCCTCCGTCGCGTCGGTGTCGGACACGTCGTTCAGGTCCAGGCCGGCGCAGAAGTGGCTGCCTTCCCCGTGGACCACCACGGCGCGGGTGCCGGAAGGGAGGGCGGCGAACAGGGTGCCGATGGCCGCGATCATCGCGTCGTTGAGCGCGTTGCGCTTGGCCGGACGCGCCAGGCGCAGCACCAGGACGGGACCGCGCCGCTCCGTCGCCAGCCCGGCGTCCGCAAGCGCCGGTTGGTCCGCCGCTGGGTCCATGGACATCTCCCCGGGGCCAGGCTAGGGCGGCAGGGATCGGCGGGTCAAGGATGCATGCGCCTCATGGCCAGCCCGAGCGGCGGCGTCCTCGACGGCCTGCGCGCTGCCGCGGAACCGGCGTGACGGGTGCGCAGGCCGGGTTCACTCGTCGCCGGGGGTCCCTTGCCCGCCGCCGTTCTTGAGGCAGCCGGCGGGGAACCTGAGCTCGAAGCGTCCGATGGTCCGGTAGTCGCCGAGGTTGTTGCTCGGCTGCGGCGTGTTGTAGCCGGCGAACACGACGGTGACGCGGCTCTTGCCGGTCACGGCGGGTTGCGGCCCATAGGCGCGCCCGCTGAGGAAGTTGGCGCTGTAGCCGGCGGCGGGCGGCGTGAAGGGCGCGACCTGCGCCGGGGCGAGCCGATCCAGGCTGTCGCTTACGGCCGGGGTGTTCAGGGAATAGCGCCGTTCCGCCGGGTCGGTCACGGCGTCGGTGGAGACGATCGGGTTGTCGAAGCCGTTGACCACGCGCCAGCTCAGCAGGTCAGCCGCCGCAAGGACCGGACCGACGGTTTCGGCGTAGCCGATGAAGTGGAAGCTGTCGGAGTCGTTGTCGAGGCAGTTCCCGCCGCCGAAGAACAGGCCCCACCGGCCATCGGCGAGCGGGACCACGCCGCCGCTTCCGGCATAGCGGATGCCGTTCAGCGCGACCGAGCCGCTGTCGATGATCCCGTCGATCGGCCCGGCGTCGGTGAAGTCCAGCCCGTCGAACGTGGTCGCGACCCGCAAGGTCGTCACGTCGTGGTTCGCCTTCCTCGGCTTGCCGTTCAGCAGGGTGGTGAGCGCGAACGGCGGCGTGCTGGGGCAGGCCGGAAGGGCGCCGTCGCCGTCCAGCGCCTTCGAGACGTAGATGAAGGCGTGCTGGCCGCCCGAGCGTCACGTCGCCCAGGACCGCGTCCGGATTGACCAGGCCCGAGGTGCCCAGCGCGCCCGGGGTGAGCGACGGACAGCCGGAGGCGGCGAACGGGCTTACGTAGCCTAATCCCAAACCCGCCGGTTCCAGGTGCAGCTCCGCGGCCAGGCGGCCGGACACCAGGGCACCGACCGTGCGGAACAGGCAGGACAGGCAGCAGCCCGACGCGAAGGGCAGCGGCACGCAAAGCGCCGCGCGGCGGAACGGCAGCGGACGGGCGCTGCCCCGTGCAGGCGCGGCTTCGGCCATGGCTTGATGCTCCAACGCCCAGGGTCAGCCGCAAGCGGCCGGGATCTCGCCGCACTGCGCCACGATCCCCGTGTACTTGGCGAGCAGGATCGTGCCGGCCATCGCGAGCAGGGCGCAGAGGATGAAGGCCAGGACGGCGAAGCGGCCGCGACGGTCAGGCGCCGGGTCCTCCGCCTCCGGGCGGACCGGGCGGGGGCTGATGTGCATGGTGCTCTCCGTTGCTGAAAAGGTTGCGGGAACGCCTGCTTGATGCAGGCCCGTGCCCTGGCCCGCTGTGACGCAGGTCACACGGCGCCGCATCCCGCTTCAGGCCCCGTCGAAGAGCAGCTGACGGCCGCGGTTTGGATGCGCCCGCCTCGGCGGGCGTTTTCAGACGAGATGACCTGCCCGAAGAGCGAGCCGCGGCGGAGCCGTTTCACCAGACCCGCGCCTTGCGCGCGCTGGTGGCGCACGTCGTGCCGTGCCGGGCGGAGGTCGCCTGGCGCCCAAGGGCGGGCGTGCCGGCGGCGGCCGGAGCGCTTGGCGTCGAGCCGTCCACGGCGCACACCCACCTTGTGCGCGCCTACGCCAAGACGGGCACGGGGCCGCCAGGCCGAGTTGTCCGAGTTGGTCGGCCGGCTCGCCGGCGCTGGCAGCGCCGGCCCGGTGCCATAGGAAGGGGCCTGATGTCGGGCCGAGAGACTTGGAGGGATGAGCACCCGGCCTGACCGGCGGTGCCATGGCGTCGCAAGAGGAACGCGGCCATCTCGGATGGGCGTCAGGCCTCGATCAGATCCTGGACCGGCTGCAGGCGCAGACTCGCCCCCACCTGGTCCCAGCGCTCGTTTGGAACAAGGAAGAAGTCCCAGAAGAAGCGATCGACGCAGTAGTCGAAACACTCCGGATCCTGCAGTGAATGCCCGAACAGGTCGCTCACGGTGTATCCCTGGGCCACGGCCCAACCCAGGAGGTCCATCTTGGCGAAACCATAAGCAGAGTAGCCGGACCATCCATGCTCCACCGACATGACGGGACGCTCCCGCATGATGGTGCGCCCGCCCCCATGCAGGACGTGAAGCTCCGCGCCTTCGCAATCTATTTTCACGAAATCGACCCCTGAGAACTCGAAGCTGTCCATCGTCCGGGTCTCGACGACGATAGTCTTTTGCTCCTGCGGTCGAAACTCCGGCGCGCGCCGCTCCTTCAGGCCGGACTCGCTCGGGACGGTGATGTCGTGGACGAATTCGCTTTGCCCGTTCGAGGCGCTGAGCGCGGTGGCATGGACCTCGACGGGATGCGCGGCAAACTTCTGCCGCAGCGCAGCCGCCATGCTGGGGATCGGCTCGAAGCAGACAACCCGTTGCGCCCCGAGGCTGACGAAATGAGCGGTGTGCGCGCCTTGGTGCGCGCCCACATCGACGATGGTGCGGGGTGACCGCAGGAGCCTCGTGTATTGCCGGGCCAGCACGCCTTCCCAGTTGATGGACGTGGAGCGGCGCATGGCCATCAACTCGTCGATCAGCTTCACCGCTTCGGGCCGCCCGCTTCCGTTCATGTCCTTGCCAAGCTCCACGGGCGGAAGGTGCGCGACCCGGGGTTCCGGTGGCAAGCGGGCCGAAAGCGTGTGCGTGGGGGGAGCGTGTCGTCCGGGCTGGCCGAATGGCACGCCGGTTGCAGCACGCCGGTCGCGATGCGGCTGATGGAGAAGGCTCCACCATGGCGCCGAAACTGGAGAACGGGCTGATGCAGACGGCTGGAGCGGCAGGGCCGGGCATCGACGCCCGGACGGCGAAGGAGCGCTCGGCGCAGATGCGGGCCATCGTCCTGGCGAGCGTGATCGGCACGACGGTGGAGTGGTACGACTTCCTGATCTACGGCACCGCCGCGGCGCTCGTGTTCAACAAGCTGTTCTTCCCCAGCTTCGATCCCGTGGTCGGCACCCTGGCCGCGTTCGGCACCTATGCCGTGGGCTTCGTGGCACGTCCGTTCGGCGGCGCGGTGTTCGGCCACTTCGGGGACCGCACCGGGCGCAAGGCGATGCTGACGCTGACCATGCTCGTCATGGGGGCCGGCACCTTCCTGATCGGCTGCCTGCCCACCTATGCCAGCATCGGGGTGTGGGCGCCCGTCCTGCTGGTCGCGCTGCGCCTGCTGCAAGGCATTGGCATCGGCGGCGAATGGGGCGGCGCCGTGCTGATGGTGATCGAGCACGCGCCGCCGGGCCGGCGCGGCTTCTACGGCAGCCTGGTGCAGGTCGGCTTCCCGCTCGGCGTCGCCGGCAGCACGGGCACGTTCCTGTTCATGTCGCAGGGCATGGCGGAGGCGGATTTCCTGGCCTGGGGCTGGCGGCTGCCGTTCCTGCTCAGCGCCGTGCTGATCGGGGTGGGGCTGTTCATCCGCCTGCGCCTGCCGGAAACGCCGGCCTTCGCGCAGGTGCGGCGGGAGGGCGTCGCGAGGGCGCCGCTGCTGGACGTGCTGCTGCGCCAGCCGCGCGCCTTCCTGATCGCCGTCGGCTTGAAGGTGTCGGAGGTCGCATGGGTCTATGTGCTGACCGTGTTCTCCATCGTGTATGCCACGGGCCGGCTCGGGCTGCCGCGCTCCCTGATCCTGGACGGCATCCTGCTGGCGGCGCTGGCGGAGCTTGCCACCATACCCTTGTTCGGCGTCCTGTCGGACCGCATTGGCCGCAAGCCGCTCTATGTCGCTGGGGCCGTGCTGTGCGCGGCGCTTGCCTTTCCGGTGTTCTCCTTGCTGGACACGCGCGATCCCACGGTCGTCGTGCTGACCCTCGTGGTGGCGATGAGCCTGACGCATGGCCTGATGTTCAGCCCGCAGGCGGCCTACCTGCCCGAGCTGTTCGGCACCCGCACCCGCACCCGCTACAGCGGCGCGTCGCTGGGTTGCCAGGTGTCGGCGGCCTTGAGCGGCGGCTTCGCGCCGATCATCGCGGCCGGCCTGCTGGCCTGGGCGGGCGCCACGTGGCCCATCTCGCTTTACCTGGTCGGGCTGGCGGCGGTCACGCTTGCCGCGACCCTCGCGTCGCGCGACACGGCCGGACTTGACATCGCACGGGGCTGAGGACCGGCTCAGTTCCGCATCTTCACGCCGAGCACGAAGCCGAACAAGCCGAGCAGGACGGTTCCCACCACCGTTTGGACGCTGGACAGCAGCACCCCAAGCTGGCTGCCCGGCTTGAGCCCGACCTCGGACGTGCCGACCGTGGTCATCGAGTCGAGGCTGAACAGGAGATAGTCGATCGCCTGGCGTGCCGCCGGGACGGGGCCTGCCGGAGGCGCGTCTCTCGGTTCGAGCGAGCCGGACAGCCAATACACGGCCGCGAACCCGACGAGCACGACGAGGAACGCGCGCAGCACGCGGGCGACGCTCTCGCCGTAGTCGCACACCCACTCCGAAACGACGTCGCCCAGCCATTGCAGGCCCGGCCGCAACGCGGCCCCGAGCTCGCGCTTCCCGAACGCCGCGCGGGCCTGCCGGGCATGGAGCCGCTTGCCCATCCGGCGGCGGCGGCGGAACGCCCAGCTTGCGTCGTCCGCGCTGCCGAGCGTGCGGAAGTTCTGCTCCAGCACGATGTAGCCCTCGCGTGCGGCCTCGAAATCCCCGGCGGCTTCCTCGCCGGTCGCGCCGCCGAGCTGGTGGGCACTCATGCGGGTGCGTTCGAGCCAAGCGCCCGCGAACCGGACCTGCCGCAGGGTGCAACTGGTCAGCGCGACGTGCGGCAGGACGGCGCCGCTCAGGTCCGCCCCGTCCAGCTTGGCCCCGTCGAGCGACGCTTCGCGCAGGGTGGCCCCGCGCAGGCGGGCGCCCGAAAGGTCGGCCCGCCGCAGGGACGCCCCGGTCAGGTCCGCGGACGCGAGGTCGGCCTCGTTCAACCGTGCCTCGTCCAAGCGCGCGCCGCGGAAGTTGGCGCGCTGCGCTTCGACGTTGAGCAGCCTGGCGCCCCACAGGTCCGCGCCGGACACGTCCGCTCCGTCCATGATGGCGCCGGTGAAGTCGGCGAAGCGCAGCCGGGCCATCCGCAGATCGACGTCCTCCAGGAGCGCTTCGCCGAAGTCGGCCTCGCCGGCATCCACCTCGGTCAGCACGCCGCCGATCAGGTCGGCTTCCCGCAGGTTGGCCTCCTCCAGCCGCGCGCCGCGCAGCACGATGCCGCTGCACGAAGCGTGGCTCAGGTCGGCGCCGGCGAGGTCGGCGCCGGAAAGGTTGGCGCCGCGCAGGCTCGCGCCCGCCAGGCGGCACGCCTTGAGCCGGACCCCGCCGCGCTTCGCATCCCACCACGCGGCATCCTGGACCCGGCTGCCCAGGCCCGCTGCCGAAAGGTCGGCCCCGTCGAAGGCCATCGACCGTTGGGCATCGGACGGGCGCTGCGGGTCGGCGAGGCGCAGCAGCGCCTCGGTCGCCGCCGGGCTGTCGGCGCCGCCCGCCGGCTGACTCAGGTCCGGCAAGGCAGCCCCAGCCATGGGCGGCGGCGGCATCGCAGGGCCATGCGGCACCCGTCCTCAGGCACGCGCCGCCGCCCCTGAACCGGGCATGAGCGCCTCGATCTGGGTCAGCAGCCGGGAGAAGTCCACCGGCTTGGGATGGTAGTCGTCGCATCCTGCCGCCATCGCCTTCTCGCGGTCGCCCGACATGGCGTGCGCCGTGAGCGCGATGATCGGGATGCCGGCGGTGGCCGGATCGGCTTTCAAGAGCCGGGCAGCCGACCAGCCGTCCAGGATGGGCAGGTTCATGTCGAGCAGCACGATCCCGGGCAGGTCGGACCGGGCGCGGTCAACCCCCGCCTGCCCGTCGGTGGCCACCGTCACGTCGTAGCCGCGGCGTTTGAGCCGGCGGGACAGGAAATCCCAGATCTCCTCGTGGTCCTCGACAAGAAGCACGCGCATGAATTCGATCTCCACGGCAGGTTTGACGGCAGGTTGATGGTGCTCAAGGCGGGGGTATTCAGGGCGCGTCCGCGCCAGCCGGGTCGGGCGTTGCCGCCTCGCCATGCGGAGGCGTCAGCGACCGAAGCTCGCCGGCAAGCTGGCGCAGGTTGGTCTGCCCCTTGCTGAGCACGCGGTCCGCGCCGTCGAGGCGCCGGCGCTCCTCGGCGTCCAGGTCCCGCGCCGAAAGCACCACGACCGGGATGTCGGTGCAGCCCGGCCGCGACCGCAGCTCGTGCAGGAAGGCGAACCCGTCCATGACCGGCATCGTGAGATCGAGCAGGATGAGCTGCGGCGGCGCGTGCGCCACGATGTCGAGCGCCTCGCGCCCGTTCCCGGCTTCCGACACGGTCCAGCCGTCGCGTTGCAGCACGGACCGCAGCCGGGCGCGGGCGTCCGGGTCGTCGTCCACGACGAGGATGTCGCCGGCGTCGCCGCGGAACCGGTCCATGACCTCCTTCAGCCGGTCCCACTCGACCGGCTTCGGCACGGTGTCGGCGGCGCCGAGCGAGGCGCCGAGGCCCGGCTCGTTGACGAACGTCACCATCACGACCGGGATCGCGGCCAGGGCAGGATCGGCCTTGAGCGCGCCAAGCACTGACCAGCCGTCCATCTGCGGCATCATCACATCCAGCAGGATGGCACGGGGGTGCAAGGTGCGGGCAAGCGCGATGCCGAGCTTGCCGTCCGG
>CAXUIQ010000133.1:0-9002 GCA_964250815.1 uncultured Acetobacteraceae bacterium | reverse complement strand
GCCCTGGAGCGGCTTCGGCAGCTCGCCGGGGGAATGGGCCAGGGCAGGCCACCCGCAGGCACCCGGCATGGATCTCGGCCCCGTTTGGCCTAGCCACTTGATGCCGGGGCCGGCTTGGTGGCAGGGATGCTGAATTCGCCGCCAGCATCAATGTGAGGCACGCCAGGCCTTCGCGTCCTGGGGAGCGCACCAGGAGCAACCATGTCCTCTTCTCTTCCTGCCGCCCGGTTCGACATCCTCGGCATCGGCAACGCCATCGTGGATGTCGTGTCGCCCACGGGGGACGACTTCCTGTCGCGGCACGATTTGCGGAAAGGCGGCATGGCGCTGATCTCTGCCGAGCAGGCGGAGGCGCTGTATGCGGCGATGCCGCCGAGCCAGGAAAGCAGCGGCGGGTCGGCGGCGAACACCTGCGCCGTGGCGGCCGGGCTGGGCGCCCGGGTGGCGTTCATGGGCAAGGTCGCGGACGATCCGCTGGGCGCGGCCTTCCGTCGCGACATCGCCGCCGCCGGCGTGCATTTCCCGACCACGCCGCTGCGTGGCGGGGTGCCCACGGCGCGGTGCCTGATCGCCGTGACGCCGGACGGCCAGCGCACCATGAGCACGTATCTCGGCGCCTGCGTCAGCTTCGGTGCCGCGGACCTGGATGAGGGCTTGCTGGCCGACAGTGCCGTGACGTACCTCGAAGGCTACCTGTTCGACCCGCCCTCCGCACAGGCGGCGTTTCTCCGGGCGGCCGCGGCGGCGCATGCGGCCGGGCGGCTGGTCGCGCTGTCGCTGTCGGACGCATTTTGCGTCGATCGGCACCGGCAGGCGTTCCGCGGCCTGGTGCGCGACCACGTCGATATCCTGTTCGCCAATGAGGCCGAGGCGTGCAGCCTTTACGAGGAGAACGAGTTCGAAGCCGCGGCGCGGCGCGCGGGCGCGGATGTTGCGCTGGCGGCGCTGACCCGGAGCGAGGCGGGAAGCGTCGTGCTGCGCGGTGCCGAGCGGGTGGAGGTGGCGGCAGCGCCCGTGCGCGTGGTGGACACGACCGGGGCCGGCGACGCCTACGCGGCGGGCTTCCTCGCCGCCCACGCGGCCGGGCGCAGCCTGCGCGCCTGCGGGGAGCTTGGCAGCCGGGCGGCGGCGGCGGCCATCTCGCAATACGGCGCCCGGCCGCAAACCGATCTTAGCGGCCTTATCGAAACGATTGAGGGTTGATAATGGAACCCGAAGCGGCAATCGTTGTTGTATCGCCTCGACATGCCATGCGTGGCGCGTCGTGGGCACTCAACAAGAGGATACCGCACATGCGTAAGACACTGCTGACGTCGGCAGCGGTGCTTGCCCTGGCACACGGTCCAGCGCTGGCACAGAACTCGCTGTCGTCCACCCAGAGTCCGCCGGCGCCGAACTCCGGGCAAGGCACGCCGGAGCCGACCAACAGTCTGCCGGGCGGTGCTGCCACCGCGACGCGCAATTCGGCGGGCGAAGCTGTCGGCACGACCGGGACGTCTCCGCGGCGGGTACGGCCGATGGCCTCCGCCGCCGACGAATCCGATGCAATGGGCGAACACCCGATGCGGGGCCGGATGCGCCATCACCACATGGCGGCTGGCGACGCCGGGATGGGCGGCGAGACAGGCGTCGATGCGCCGCCCACCAGTGCCTATCGCGGTGGCGCAGGCTCGCCACGGTCCAATCGGGCCAGCAACATCGCGCCGTCCGACACGCGCTCGGAAATCGCTCCGCGCTTGCCGGACCCGGCGACCGGCGGCAACACCCCGGAGGCTTATCTCGCGGCGGCGCAGCGCGCCCTCGACACCGGCAAGACCGGCGCGGCGCAGGAAGCGCTCGAACGGGCTGAGACGCGCCTGTTGTCCCGCTCCACTGACCCCTCTGCGGCAGCCAGCCCGGCGGACATGCCGATGGTGCAGCAGATCAGCCAGGCGCGCCAGGCTCTAGCAACGCGCGACATCGCCAGCGCGCGCTCGGCCATCCGCGCCGCGCTGGGCAACGCGGGCTAGATTTGCCAGGGGCCGGCCCGGACGGGCCGGCCGCGACGCCTGACGAATGCCGGGCAATGCCGGGTCCGGGACGTAGCCGCGGTCCCATGAGACCTGACTGGCGGAGATGCCGTGCGCCGCGGTGCAGCGGAGTTTTTCCTCGCAAAGCCGCGATTGCCCGCCTATGTGTGCGACGCAACACGCGGGCGGCGGTTATGCTCCCGCGCCATCCCTATTCGCGGCCACGCCAGGCGCCAAGGTTCTCCCATGGACATTCGCAACATCGCCATCATCGCCCATGTTGACCACGGCAAGACGACGCTCGTCGATCAGTTGCTGAAGCAGTCTGGAGCGTTCCGCGAGCACCAGCAGGTGGCCGAGCGCGCGCTGGACAAGAACGACCTGGAGCGGGAGCGCGGCATCACCATCCTGGCGAAGTGCACGAGCGTGGTCTGGAAGGACAGCCGGATCAACATCGTGGACACGCCGGGCCACGCCGACTTCGGCGGCGAGGTCGAGCGCATCCTGAACATGGTGGACGGCGTGCTCGTGCTGGTGGATGCCGCCGAGGGCGCGCTGCCGCAGACCAAGTTCGTGGTGACCAAGGCCCTGGCCCGCGGCATCAAGCCGATCGTCGTGATCAACAAGGTGGACCGCGGCGACGCCCGGCCGGACGAGGTGCTGAACGAGGTGTTCGACCTGTTCGCGGCGCTGGGCGCCAACGACGAGCAGCTCGATTTCCCGGCCCTGTATGCGTCGGGCCGCCAGGGCTGGGCCGACCCGACGATGGACGGGCCGCGCAAGGACCTGGCGCCGCTGTTCGACCTGGTGATGAGCCACGTGCCGCCCACCGTGCTGGACAAGGACGCGCCGTTCGCCATGGTGGCCAGCATCCTCGACTACGACAACTTCCTCGGCCGCGTGCTGACCGGCCGGGTGGAGCAGGGCCGGGCGCGGTTGAACATGCCGGTGAAGGTGCTGCGCGGCGACGGCACGACGGTCGAGACCGGGCGGCTCACCAAGCTGATGGGATACCGCGGGCTTGACCGCGTGCCGGTGGAGGAATGCGAGGCCGGGGACATCGTGGCGGTGGCCGGGCTGGAGGACGCGACGGTGCCGGACACCATCGGCGCGCCCGAACTGGGCCATCCGCTGCCGGCGATCCCTGTCGATCCGCCGACGCTTGCCATGACGTTCCGCGTGAACGACGGCCCACTGGGCGGCAGGGAGGGCAAGAAGGTCACGTCCCGCCAGATCCGCGACCGCCTGCTGCGGGAAGGGGAGGGCAACGTCGCCATCAAGATTAGCGAAAGCAGCGAGACGGACGCTTTCGAGGTCGCCGGGCGCGGCGAACTGCAGCTTGGCGTGCTGATCGAGCAGATGCGGCGCGAGGGTTTCGAGCTGACCATCGGCCGCCCCCGCGTGCTGACCCGGAAGAACGAGGAGACCGGGGAGCGGGAGGAGCCGTTCGAGGACGTGCTGGTCGATGTGGACGAGCCGTTCTCCGGCGTGGTGGTGGAGAAGGTCAGCCGCCGCAAGGGAATGCTGCAGGACATGCGCCCGTCCGGCGGCGGCAAGGTGCGGCTCACCTTCCACATGCCGAGCCGCGGCCTGATCGGCTACCACGGCGAGTTCCTGACCGACACGCGCGGCACCGGGATCATGAACCGGATTTTCACGGGCTACGAGCCATGGGCCGGTCCGATGGAAGGGCGGCGCAACGGCAGCCTGATCAGCAGCGAGGGCGGCGAGGCGATCCACTACGCGCTGTTCTACCTGCAGGAGCGCGGCACGCTGTTCGTCGATCCCGGCGACAAGGTGTATGTCGGCCTGATCCTCGGGGAGAACAGCCGCGGCGCGGACCTTGACGTGAACCCGATCAAGGAGAAGAAGCTGACCAACATCCGCGCGGCCGGCAAGGACGACGCGATGCTGCTGGTCCCGCCGCGCCGCATGTCGCTTGAGCAGGCCATCGCCTACATCGAAGACGACGAACTGGTCGAGGTCACGCCGAGCGCCGTCCGGCTGCGCAAGCGCCACCTCGACCCCAACCAGCGCAAGCGTGCGGAGCGCAAGTCGGACAGCGAGGCTGCATAGCGCCACATCGTTTCTCGACGACTCCAGCGCAATCCTGTCTATTCCGGACAAGCATGGCGATCTTGTCCTGCTTCTCGATTTGGAGACTACGATGGACAGCATGACCCGACGCTTTTCTACCGTGCTGCTCGCAGCCGCCCTGGCCGCCGGACCCGCCCTTGCGCAGGTGACGCCCGGCAGCCCCACCGTCGGCCCGGCGGGCGGCGTGGCTTCCACCACTGCGCCCAGCAATTCGCAAGGCACCCCGGCCGGCGGGACCGGGGTCATCGGCACGACCCGTGTCGGCCCGAGCACCACTGCGGCCAGCACCCCCGATGCCAGCACCGGCGCTCCGGCGCCGCGCCGTCGTGCCCGCCGCGTCCGTCACCGGGCGCACCGTGCAACCCAGCCCGCGACCAGGGACACCAACTCCGCTTCCGGCCTGAATGGGTCGGAGCCCCCGTCCCGCTGAGCCTTTGGCGTTCCGCCCGGCGCCGTCGCACGGGCCGGGCGGGATGCCTCGCCTGCACAGGCTCGGGGCTGCCCTGACCGGGTTTCGCCTCGGCCCGGTGTCCAAGCGCCTCCGCGACCGCTCGCTCTGGATCATGGGGGCCTACGGCCTGGCTGCCGGCTTGCCCTTGTCGCTGTCGGGCTTCACGCTGCGCCAGTGGCTGGCGGAGGGCGGCACCTCGCTCGCCGCCATCGGGCTGACCGCAAACATCGGGCTGGCCTACACGCTGAAGTTCCTTTGGTCGCCCCTGCTCGACCAAGTGCGCCCGCCCGGCGGGCTGGTGCGGTTCGGGCGCCGGCGGGGCTGGCTGCTGGCCATCCAACCCTTGCTGGCGGCGGCGTGCCTGGCGCTGGCGTTCTCCGACCCGCGGAGCGCGCCGGCTTTGCTGGTGTCTGCCGCCGCCGCGATCGCCTTCTTGTCCGCCAGCCAGGACATCGTCATAGACGCCTGGCGGATCGAGATGTTTCCGGAGCGGCTGCAGGGCATTGCACTCGCCGCCTACGTTTGGGGATACCGTTTGGCGCTGCTGATCTCGGGCGCCGGCGCGATCGGCTTGGCCAACATCGTCGGCTGGCGCTCGGCGCTGTGCGCAATGGCGGGCCTGGTCGGCGCCGGGGTCCTGGTGACGCTCGCCGCCACCGAGCCGTTGCAGCGGGCGGCCGAGGACGGAGCACGAGGCTTGCGCGCCAAACTCCGGGCCGCGGTGGTCGAGCCGTTCCGCGACTTCTGGCGCCGGCCACGGGCTGGGCAGATCCTCGCCTTTGTCATGCTGTTCAAGCTCGGCGAGGCGTTGGCCCACACCATGGCGACGCCGTTCTACCGCGACATGGGGTTCGACCGCGGCCAGGTCGCGCTCGCGACCGGCGTGCCGGGGCTTGCCGCAAGCCTGCTGGGCGTCAGCGTGGGCGGCTGGCTCGTGGTGCGGATCGGCACCGGGCGGGCGCTCGTCCTGACTGGCTTCGTGCAGATGGCTTCCATGGCGCTGTACTTTGCGCTGGCAGTCTCGGGCGGGGACACGCGCATCCTGCTGACGAAGGTGATGGTGGAAAGCTTCGCCGAGGCGATGGCGGACGCGGCGTTCCTCGCCTACCTGTCCGCCCTGTGTTCCAGCGCCTTCACCGCGACGCAGTACGCGCTGCTGTCCTCGCTTGCGGCGGTGGGCCTGCGCACGGTGGGCGGGCTGTCAGGCGTGCTGGCGGCGGCCCTGGGATGGGTGCCGTTCTACGCGCTCACCATCTTCGCGGCGGTCCCGGCCATGCTGGTCATGCTGGGGCTGCTGCGGCGTCCGCCGCCTCTGCCTCGGGCAGCCAGACCGTGACGGTGGTGCCGATGCCTTCCTTGCTGTCGATCAGCATTTGCCCGCGGTGGCGGTTGACGATGTGCTTGACGATGGCCAGGCCCAGCCCGGTGCCGCCCACGGCGCGCGACCGGCCCTTGTCGGCCCGGTAGAAGCGCTCGGTCAGGCGCGGGATGTGCGCCCGCGCGATGCCCTGGCCGTCGTCGGACACGGACAGCGTGACGCCGGGCCGCCCGGGCCAGCGTCCGCCCGGCATGACCCGCCCGGCCGAGATGGTCACGACGCCGCCCTCCCGGCCGTATTTCACCGCGTTGTCCAGCAGGTTCTGCAGCACCTGCTCCAACTGGTCGTCGTCCCCCAGCACCCGCGGCAGGTTCGGCGGCACGCTCACATCCAGCCGGATGCGGCGCGCGGCGACCTGCGGCTCGAAGCCCGCCGCGAGGCGATGGATCAGATCCCCAAGGTTGACCCGCGTGGCCGGCAACTGGTGCTCGGTCAACTCGATGCGCGACAGGCTCAAAAGGTCGTCGATCAGGCGGTCCATCCGCTGCGCCTGTTCCGCCATGATGCCGAGGAAGCGGGTCTGCGCCGGCGGGTCGTCCGCCGCCGGGCCGCGCAGGGTGTCGATGAAGCCGATCAGGCTGGTGAGCGGCGTGCGCAGCTCATGGCTGGCGTTGGCCACGAAATCCGCGCGCATGCGCTCCACCGCGCGCTCCCGGGTGCGGTCCGACAGCACGGCGACGATGCGCCCGCCGTCCGACAGGGGCGGATCGAGCGCCATGACGGTCGCATACACCTCCCGCGCCACGGGGACCGGCAGGCTCAGCTCGGCCGCCTGGTTCTCGCCCTGGCTCTGCGCCCGGTCGATGGCGGCGCGGAGACCCGGATGGCGCAAGACGGCCGCCATCTCGCCGCCAAAAGCCGCATAGGCGGCCGCGTTGGCGCGCTGCACCCGGCGGTCGGAGCCGAGCACGATCAGCGGGTCCGGCAGGCGCTGCACGATGACCTGCTCCGCCCGCAGCAGGCCCTCGACCTGCGCCGTCCGCAGCGCGAGCGACCGCGACAGCCGCTCCGCTTCGCGTGCGAGCTGGGCCGTCGCGCCCAGGAACGGCCGCACCGGCGGATCGCCCGCCTGCTTCGAGCCGGCCCATTGCAGGGCGGACATCACGAGGCGCAGGTCATGCGTCCAGAGCTGCGCCAAGGCAAGCGATCCCGCGGACACCGCCGCCGCGGCACCAACAGCCGGCCACGCCCCGAGATGCCCCAATACCACCAGCCCCAGCAGCACGAGGAGGGGGACTGCGGCCAGGAGCGCAGCGGCGCGAAGCGGAAGGGCCGCATCCACGAGGGCGCCCAGCACGCGGCCCGTCAGACGCCCGGCGCTTGCAGGCTCTGCGGCGCAGGCTGCACGACGTGGGACCCGCCGTGGTCGATTTCGAAGATCGCCAGGCCGCGCCGGGCCTGGCCGTCGGGCTGCAAGCCCAGCAGGCCGTCTGCCCCGGTGTAGCCCTCGGGCCGGGTGAGCGTGCCGGGCGCGAAGCCGCCGCTGCCGGCCGCGACGCGGGCGATGCCGGCGGCATCATAGGCCAGGCTGGCGAGGTCCCGTGGCGGCGCGTTGTACTTCGCGGCATACGACTGCTCGAAGGGCGCGCGTTGCGCGGGGTCGGGGGCCGCATACCACGCGCCTGAAAGCGCGGGCAAGCGCGGCGCATCCCGGCTCCAAAGCGCCGGCCCCAGGATGCGGACCTGCTCAGGCCCGATGCCATAGAACGTCAGCAACGGCAGCGCCTGGCCGAGCTGCTCCCCGGCTGCGCCCAGGAGCAGGGTGTCGATGGGCGGGGGCGACAAGGCTTGCCCGCGGGCCTCCCTGGGCCGCCGTCGGCTGTCGGGGTCGCCAGGCGCACTTGCGGCCGGGTCTTGCTGCTCGGCCGTGCCGCGCCTCGCGTCGTAGTCGGACACGGTCTTCAGCGCCGCATTGAGAGCCGCGAAGCCGTTGCCGTAGCGCAGGACCGATGGAGCCGAAAGCCCGGCCGACCCGGCGGCGACGGTGACTCCGCTGGCCATGGCGTCCCCGAACGCATTGCTCGGCAGCACCGCGGCGACCCGGGTCTTGCCCTCGGCCTGCACGGCCAGCACCAGCCGCCGCACCTGCTGAGCCGGCGTGATCCCAAGCGTCCATATGCCCGGTTGGGCCAGGCTTGCGTCCGAGGTGAAGGCCAGCACTGGAACGCCGGCCGCTCTGGCCAGGGGCGCCACGCTTGCCGTCTCGCCCGCGGTGAGCGGGCCAAGCAGCAGCCCGGTTCCGGCGGCGATCGCCAGCTTGGCGGCATCGGCGGCGCCGGCGGGCGTGCCCCCGGTGTCCCGTGCGTCCAAGGTCGGCGCGCCCGGCTGGTCGAGCGAAAGCTGCGCCGCCCGCAGCATCGCCTGGCCGACCTCGGCCGTGGGTCCGGTGAGCGGCAGCAGGATCGTCACGCGCCGCCCCGGCGATCCCGGAACGGCGGCGGGGGGGGCGGTGTCAACTATGGCCGGACGGACATAGCCGGCGTTGCCCGCGTCGGCTACGCAGCCAGCCAGCCCAGCCGCGGCAGCAAGGAGCGTCCATGCACGAACGAGTTCCCGACGACGCATGTCCCGAACCTCTTGCTGATGATCCCGCGGCAGACCGCGATCCGTCTATACCACCAGGACTGCTCCTGGTGGCCACCCCGATCGGCAACTTGGCGGATATGTCGGCGCGTGCGCTCGACGCGCTGCGGCAGGCGGACCTTGTGCTGTGCGAGGACACCCGCACGACTGCGCGCCTGCTGACGCATCACGGGATCGCGGCGCGCACGTCGCCCTTGCACGACCACAACGAGGAGGGCCGCATCCCGGCGCTGCTCGACATGCTGCGGGGCGGAGCCAGGGTGGCGCTGGTCTCGGACGCCGGGACGCCGCTGGTGTCCGATCCCGGCTTCCGGCTGGTGCGAGCGGCGGTGGCGGAGGGGGTGCCGGTGTCGGCGGTGCCGGGGCCGAACGCGGCGGTGACGGCGTTGGTGCTGTCGGGCTTGCCGCCGCAGCCGTTCCTGTTCCTGGGGTTTCCGCCCCCCCGCTCGGCGGCCCGACTCTCGGCGTTCGGGCAGTTGCGCGC
>CAXUIQ010000132.1:4002-9006 GCA_964250815.1 uncultured Acetobacteraceae bacterium | reverse complement strand
TAGGTCGGGCGGGCTGCCGAATGCCGGGCGCCTCGGCGTCGTCCGCCCGCACTGCTGAAACCGACAGGTACCGCGTGCAGGGATGCGCGGAGCAGCACAGGGGTGGATTGCCCCCAATCTGGCACGACCCATGCTTGCCCACCCGGCCAAACGTTCCAGGAGACCCCATGCCTCAAGCAACGTCGCTGGCCGATTTCGAAGCCCTGATCCGCCGCGCCGGCCTCGCACTCACGCCCGAGCAGGTTGCCGAGCTCTACGCCGGCTGGGCGCACGTGGAGCCGATGCTGGCCCGCGTCCGCGCCCCCGGACGCCGGCGGGACGCCGAACCCGCCCTGACCTTCCGGCCGGAGCCCCAATGATGCGCACCCCCACCATCGCCGAGGCCGCCCGGCAGATCGCCGCGCGCCAGCTCTCCCCCGTGGAGCTGACCCGGCACCTCCTGCACCGCATCGAAGCCGAGGACCCGGCCCTCAACAGCTTCATCCTGGTGACGCCCGAACGCGCGCTGTCCGACGCCCGCGCGGCGGAGGCGCGCGTCATGGTCGGCGAGGCGCGCGGCCCGCTGGACGGCATCCCCATCGCGCACAAGGACATCTACGCCACCGCGGGCATCCCCACCACGGCGCATTCCAAGCTGCTGAAAGGCTGGGTGCCCGGCACGGACGCGACCACGGTGCGCAAGCTCGCCGCCGCCGGCACGGTGATGCTCGGCAAGCTCGCGACGCACGAGTTCGCCTTCGGCGGCCCGAGCTTCGACCTGCCCTGGCCGCCGGCGCGCAACCCCTGGAACACCGGGCATTTCACCGCCGGCTCGTCCTCCGGCACCGGGGCGGCGGTGGCGGCCGGGCTGGTCCTGGGCGGCACCGGGTCCGATACCGGCGGCTCCATCCGCAACCCGGCGGCGCTGTGCGGCATCGCGGGCATCAAGCCGACCTATGGGCTGTGCAGCCGGGCCGGCATCCTGCCGCTGGCCTTCTCGCTCGACCACGCCGGCCCGATGGCCTGGACGGCCGAGGACTGCGCGATCCTGCTGCAAGCCATGGCCGGCCACGACCCGGAGGACCCGGCCAGCGCCGACCGCCCAGTGCCGGACTTCTCCGCCGGGTTGAACGACGGCGCGAAGGGCTTGCGCATCGGCATCGCGCGCAACTGGCACGAGGCCGACCGCCCGGTCAGCCCGGCGGTCCAGGCCGGCATCGACGGCGCGCTCGGCATCTGGCGCGCGCAGGGGGCGGAGGTCCGGGACGTGGCCCTGCCGTCGCTCCACGACTTCCAGGCGGCGAACTTCGTCGTCCTGGTCGCGGAGGCGTTCTCCCTGCACGAACCCTGGATGCGCGAGCGGTTCGGCGACTACGGCGAGCTGCTGCGCGACCGCATGGCGTTTGGCGGGCTGATCGCCGCGACCGACTACGTGCAGGCGCAGCGCATGCGCCGGGAGCTGTGCGCCGCCACGACAGCGGCGATGCAGGACCTCGACCTGATCGTCACCGCAGGCGCCCCGGCGGAAGCCCCGCGCATCGACTCGGTGCCGAAGTGGGACAACCTGGCCCGGCCGGGCTTCACCGCGCCGTTCAACGTGACGGGCTGGCCCGCCCTGTGCGTCTGCTCCGGCTTCGGCGTGGACGGCCTGCCGGTCAGCGTGCAGGTCGCGGCCAAGCCGTTCCAGGAGGCGACCCTGTTCCGCGCTGCCCACGCCTTCGAGCAGGCAGCCGGCTTCCGCAACAGGCGCCCGGTCGTCGCGTCCAGGAGCACCGCCGAAGCGGCGGCGTGAGGCAGGCTGTTCAGCCCTTCCGCGTCACCTTGCGACTGCGCGGCGGGAGTTCCGGCGGCACGAACGTCAGCGCCGCATCCATGGTCCACGGGTTATCCACTGGAAAGCGATCAATCCCGATGCCCGTTTCGATGGAAGCGCGGCGGCGAGCAACGGGATACGCTTTTGCATACAGGTCTGGCAGATACTGCCGCATTCCAGGCTCATCCTCGATGAGAGACTGGGCTTCTTCTTGCTGCTCATCGATGGTGAGCAACCAGCTTCGCGTCATTTTGTCCGGCTGCATGACCACCTTGAGCAGATGTTGCAGCAGCACGGTCACTGCACTGCGGAACTCGCGTTTCTTGTTGCGCGCCATTTCTGTCAGGAATTCGACCAGCGACACCCGGTCGATCTCGTCCAGCCGCCCGTCGCGCAGCAGGTCGGCCTGTTCCAGCAGCCACCCGAACTCGTCTTGGTCATACAACGCCCGGGAGCGATGCGAAACCGGCTCGCCGATCTGCGCAGGCTCCGCTTCCTCCGGTGCCGTGTTGCCCGGCCCGTGCGTCCGTCCCGTCACGTCCTTCGACTCTGCGCTCGACATGGCGGCCAGCTTAACACGTGTTCACGGGACGGCGCATCGCTGCCTCCTGGAACTCGGCGTCCAGGGACGCCCTCGCCCGGGCGCATGATCCCAAGCCCGGGCGACAGCGGCCAGCGCCGCATCCGCGCCCCGGGCGCCAATGATGCCGAGGCCGGCGGGCAACTCGTCCACCGTGGCGCCCGGCCCGCAACCGGCACGCGCCCGTGGGTGGGCCGGGTTGCCGCCGCCAGTCGGGTGCCTCGCCCCGTCGAGCAGGTTCCTGGCCGCGAACCTCAGCCCAGCCAGCGGGCCTGATGCCGCGCCCGCGATGCGCAGCCGCGGGCTTGGGGGGATTGCGGCAGTCCGGTCAGCCCGTGTGGGCGATGCTCAGGTACGGGTTGCCGCCCACCGTCGAGGTGGTCACGGTGAACTTGGCCAGCGCGTCGGCCAGGCTGATGCCGGCGAACGTCACCGATGCGTTCACGCCGGTGCCGGCGCCGCCCAGCTCGGAATGGGTCGTCGCCCCCTGCTTGCCCGGCGCGCCGTCCGAGGCGGTCCAAGGCCGGGTGCTTTTCCCGTCGGTGAAGCCGAACAGGGTGGAGCTGTCGCCGTGGTGGAAGTTGACGATCGTGCTCCAGGTGGAGCTGCCGCCGCCGTCCAGCACGTTGGTGCCGCCCTGCACCTGCAGCGCGTCGTCGCCCGAGTTGCCCCGCAGGAACACGTTGGGGGCGGATGCCGAGATCGCGGCCCCCGCCGGGCTGGCCCAGAGATACTGGCTTTGCACCCCGGCCACGGGGCCGGTGTAGGCGGTCCCGTTGTCGCCGCCGCCCGTGCCGGTGGCCGCGTCGGTGATTTGGAACTTGGTGGCGGGCGCCGCCCCGGCCACCACCGGCAGCGCCGCGCGCCCTGCCGCCTGGCCGCCGGTCAGGTAGTCCACCAGCGGGTTCACCCCGGCGTCGTGCACCGACGGGTAGGCCGCCTCGTAGCGCGACACGGAGAACGCCGCCGAAGGGTCGCGCCCTTCCAGCCAGCCGGTCTGCTCGAAGTGCAGCAGCGGGTTGATCCCGGCCGCCTTCACGCCGGGGTTCTGCGCCAGATAGTAGTTGGTGTTGAACAGGGCGGAGGGGTTGCGCCCTTCCTTCCAGCCGGTGGTCAGGTAGTGCTGGTAGGGGTCCACCCCGGATGCCGCCACGTCCGGGTTGTTCGCCAGATAGCAGGCGTGGTCGAACAGTGGTGCGCCGGGGCCGTGGCTGTCGTTGGTGGTGACCTTCCAATAGCCAGATGCCGAGTTGTTTGCGGCATAACTTGTTTTGAAGTCGCTTTGCTGCCAATCACCGTCCAATACGTAAAACTCGAGAAAACTTGCGCTGCCGGTGTGGTCCGAATTGAGGTATTCATCAATCTCCAAGACGTGATTCGACTGACTCCACTTTACGCCGGCGTAGCTGAAGAGTTCCTGGTCAACTGATAGAGAGTCCGTGCTGTCGAAGCCATGCACCACAGGAAGAAAGATACCAAGCGACTTCGAGTAATCGGGGTCAGCGGCCACGGCGCCGATTGGGTAATCGTACAATATGTAGTTTGGAAGAAGCGAGACGGCTGCGTTGCCCTCCAAGTCGATTTCACCACCCCAGGCGCGCGGCTGAGTGCTGGTCTCGGCCAAGGAAGATACGAGCGCATTGTGGGCGCGGATCACCTGGTCGCTCTCGTTGCCGGTGAAGGTGGCCGAAACAAGTCCGGTGCCGCCCTCCAGGTTGATCACCCCCTGCTTGTTGCCGCTGGCCGGAATGCTCTTGCCGAGCGGCGTGTCGTAGGCGTTCACGAACGAGGTCGAGCTGCGCACGTTCGCGTCGAACTGCACCTTGGTCGTTTTCCCGGCAGCGCCCAGGACGTTGACCAACCCGTCATTGATGAAGTCGGTGAAATAAAGGCCGGAACTCTGCGAAGGGCTTTGGTCCAGCAGATACCCGCCAGGCGCCACGGTCACCGTGCCCGTGTTGAGGAAATTGTAGTGGCCGGTGTTCGGGTTCGTCACCCCGCTGCCCGGAGAGCCCCCGGTGAACGGATGGAGCCACAGCTCGCTGCCATCGCCGACCGTGATCCCGCCCGAGTTCACGTCCGCATTCGTGGTATTGCCCGGCGTGAAGTCGGTTGCGGGGAAAAGGTCCACCCTCAACGTGCTCGGCGTCCCCACGCCGACGTTGATCTGCCCGCTGAACAGGTTGACGTTGGTGATCCAAAGCTCGTCCGTCCCGGTCGTGTTGATCACGGAACCCGCGCCCAGCACGTTGTGGTCCAGGATCAGGTGCGCCCCGGCCGTGCCGCCCGCCAGGTTGAGCGTCACCCCGTCGATCAGCGCGCCGGGGCTGCCGGCGGTGATGCTGCCGGCGTTGGCCTCGCTGAGCACGCCGCCGACCGGGGCGATCAGCACGGTGTCCCCCCGGCCCGGCACGCCGCCGGCCCAGTTCGCCGGGTCATAGTAGTTGCCGACGCCCTTGCCGTGCGTCCAGGTTTTGAGCGGCGTGGCGGCTCCCGATTATAAAAGGGACTAAGCTTTTTCAATCGGAGAATCTCGCACCTGCCAAGCTGGTTCGCCGCAACCGCGGACGCGGCAGCCGCCCCCCTCCGACCGCCCGGCCTCGGCAGGACAGCGGCACGGCACACGCCGCCC
>CAXUIQ010000132.1:0-3992 GCA_964250815.1 uncultured Acetobacteraceae bacterium | reverse complement strand
GATCCTCGGCGCGTTTCGGAGAGATTGATTTTCGGGCCGCGACGCGCGACGGATCGACCACCACGCGGCCGGCCTCCAGCACGTCCATGAACCCGTACTTCGAGACGAGCATGAACAGCGCGGCCGACACGCCGACCAGGGTGTAGGTGCGCAGGCCGGCGCTCTTCTGGCGGAACTCGCGCTCCAGGCCGACCGCGGCCGAGAGGCCGAACGCCAGTGTCAGCTCTCCGAGCTGCGCCCATCCCTGGCCTGCCGCGCCGAACAATTCCGTTGCCCACCCGTTCCGCCGAGAAGGGCCACGTTAGCCGCACGGAACATGGTCCGCGAGGGACAAGCGCCGGCACCGCGGTTTCCCGGCGTCATCACGGCGATGTTGGGCGACTCCACGCTCCACTGCGCCTACTTGGCATGTGATGACCGTGACCCTCACCAACCAGGCAGGCTCCCCCAAGCAGGGATGGCTCGCCGCATTCCTGAAGTTCGGCGGGCTGTCCGGCGTGGGATGGCTGTTGGACTTCGCCCTGCTGCTGTCCATGGTGGGCGTCCTCGGCGTGCCGCCTTTCGCCGCCAACCTCGTCAGCTCCAGCGCCGCGGCGCTCACGGTGTTCCTGGTGTCCCGCCGCCTGATCTTCGACCGCAGCGAGGGCGCGCTCGGCACGCGGGTCGCGGTGTACCTGCTCTACCAATTGTGCCTGATCACCGCGGCGGCCTGGGCGATGACCCTGATCATCCGGGGGTTGGGCGGGTTGGCGCAGCTCTACGGTTTCGACCCGTCGCACGCCGCCCTGACCGCCGCCGCCAAGGTGCTGGTCACGCCGCCGCAACTCCTGCTGAACTTCCTGATGTCGCGCCACATGAGCGAGCGGCGGATCGCACGGGGGACGTGACCATGCCCGAGGAGACTTCGCCCAAGGAGGGTGCGCCCGAGAAGCTCCTGGTGTTCATCCCCTGCTACAACTGCGCCGCCCAGGTCGGCCGCGTGCTGGCGCAACTCAAAGGCCCCATCGCCCGGCGCTTCGCGGAAGTCCTCGTGCTGGACAACGGCAGCAAGGACGGCACGCTGGACGCGGCCATCGCGGCGGCGCCGGAGGCCGAGGTGCCCCGCGTGACGGTCGCGCGCAACCGCGCCAACTACAACCTCGGCGGCTCGCACAAGGCCGCGTTCGCCTATGCCGGGCGGGAAGGCTTCACCCACGTCGTGGTGCTGCACGGCGACGACCAGGGCAGCATCGCCGACCTGGCCCCGGTGCTGGAGGGGAGCCTGCACCGGCGGCACGACGCCTGCCTCGGCGCGCGGTTCGCCCGGGGGTCGTCGCTGCGCGGCTACTCGCGCTTCCGCATCTTCGGCAACCGCGTGTTCAACCTGCTGTTCACCTTGGGCGCGCGCCGCCGGGTGCTGGACCTCGGCTCGGGGCTGAACGTCTTTGCGGCCAGCGTGTTCACCGACCCGGCCGTGCTGCGCTACGCCGACGACCTGCGCTTCAACAACTTCCTGCTGCTGGGCCTGTTCGACGCTGGGCGCTCCGTCATGTTCTTCCCGATCAGTTGGCGGGAGGACGACCAGGTGTCCAATGTCAAGATGACGTCCCAGGCGCTGAAGACGCTGGCCATCCTGCGCGACTACACCTTGCGCCCCGGCCATTTCCGCCAGGCGGACCACCGCGCCGTGCCGCATGAGCGCTACGAGTTCGACGTGGTCCACCCCGCCGCGCACGGCCCGGCCCAGGCGCCCGCGGCGATGGCGCGCTGAGCGGGGCGCGCCCGGCTAAACCCGGACGCCCCAAACCCAAGACCTGGATCGAACGCCTAAGCATCATTCGGCGGAGTGTGCCCCACGCCCCCCCTATAAAATGATGCGACTCAACAAAGAGCCTAAGCAGGCTTGCGTGGCTTGTGCCACGCAAGCCTGCTTAGATCGCCTGGCGCGAAACGCGGCGGCGGAGGAGGCCGAAGCCCGCAAGGCCCGTGCCGAGCAGAGCCAGCGACATTGGCTCAGGCACGTCGTGCGCCGGCCCGGCGCTGCTGACCGACGCATCCAAGCCGAAGAGCCGTGGCCTGGTGGTCGTGACCGTGATGACCTCGGTCAGCGCGAACAGGCCGTCGGTGGTGGCGGTTCCCGTCGCGCTCTTGTTCAGGCTGACGCTGCTCAGCAGGCTGCAGTTGGAAGCGCAGCCCGGATTGTAGAGGGTGTTGCTGTTGTCCAGGTAGGATTTGGCGCTGACCTCGGCCGCCCCGTTGACGACGCTGCCGGTGAACCGCGTCAGCCAGTTCGACGCGCCCACCGGCGAGGTGAAGCCGGTCCCGGTCATGGTGATGGTCAGGGTTCCGCCCGCCTTGCTCGAAAGGTCGATGGTCGCGAGGTCGATGTAACCTGGGGAGCGAAGCTCGGTGCCGATGTTGGCGGCGCTGAAATTGCCGACGGTCACGGGCAAAAAGGTCTTCGCTCCGCCGGCTGCGCCGAACGTGGCCGATTCGGACTTGGTTTCGCCGCCCGATTGCATGGTGATCTCAAGCATGGGCATCGCTTGCGCTCCGCTGGCAATGAACAAGGGAACAGCAGCGGCCATTGCTGCCGCGAAAAGAGTTTGGCGCATGAAAGCTCCTGGGTTGGCAGGCATCTGAACGGCTCAGCAACTATTTCGCAAAAATGAGACCACATGACGAAACCAGGACGTTGACAATTTTGGACAGCCTCGGGTGTAAAGCCTGCGAACGTTCAACGTCTAAATTTTGCTAGGGCACGCCCGCCGGTGCGCTGGCCCGCGCACGCCGACGGCAAGAGCGAGGTGAGAGCCAGGCACCATCCCCCGCCTTTCAGCGCCACGCCTGCACCCATGCCGCCTGCGCCTGCGTTGACGCCCTTGCCAATCGCCACGGAGGCTGCAGTGTCCAATTCCTGCCCCAAGCCGCTGCTGGTGCGGTCCGCGCACCCCTACAATGCGGAGCCGCCGCCCGGCCGGCTGCTCGCCTCGCCCATCACCGCGCAGGCCGACTTCTATGTGCGCAGCCACGGCGAAGTCCCCCGCCTCGACCCGGCGACGCACCGGCTGCGGGTGGGCGGACGGGTCGCGACGCCGCTCGACCTGTCGATGGCGGAACTGCAGGAGCGGTTTCCCGCGCGGACCGTCACGGCGGTCCTGCAATGCGCCGGCAACCGCCGCGCCGACCTGCAAGCGGTGCGGCCGACCACGGGCGATCCCTGGGCGGCCGGGGCGATCGGCAACGCCGAGTGGACCGGGGTGGCGCTGGCCGACGTGCTCGGCGCGGCCGGGGCAGACACAAGTGCTGGGCTGCACGTCGCGTTCGAGGCTTGCGACGTGGTGGAGATGCCGGAGGAAGGCCAGTTCGCCTATGGCGTGTCCATCGGCATGGCCAAGGCCATGGCGCCGGAGACCCTGCTGGCCTTCGCCATGAACGGCGGGCCGCTGGCGCCGGAGCACGGTTTTCCGCTGCGCGCCGTGGTGCCGGGCTACGCGGGCGTGCGCAGCCCGAAGTGGCTGGCCGCGATCACCGTGCAGGACCGGCCGTCGGACAACCACATGCAGCAGCGGGACTACAAGCTGCTGCCGCCCGGCGTCACCGCCGACACGGTGGATTGGCGGAAGGGCGTCACCATCGACGCCATGCCGCTCACCTCTGCGATCTGCCGGCCGGCGGAGGGCGACGTGCTGGACGCGGGCCGCGCGACGCTGCGCGGCTACGCCGTCGCGTCCGGCCGCGCCGTGGCCCGGGTGGACGTGTCCGCCGACGGCGGCCGGCGCTGGGCGCAGGGCGAACTGGAACGCGCCCCGGCGGCGCCCTGGAGCTGGACGCTCTGGCGCATCGAGCTGGATCTGCCGCAGGGCCGGCACGAGCTGGCGGTGCGGGCCTGGGACTGCGCCGGGCAGACGCAGCCGGCGCTGCCGGACCATGTGTGGAACTGCAAGGGCTACCTGCGCCCCGCCTGGCCCCGGGTCCGCGTCTCGGTTCGTTGAGCGGCGGCGCTGCGCAGC